>JBEQUF010000205.1:0-12544 GCA_040349295.1 Actinomycetota bacterium
GCACTCACCGACGCGGAGCAGGACTCGAAGCAGCTGAAGTCCGCCAAGCGGCACCTGCTCTTCGACCACATCGCGGAGCACGTGAACCTCTCGTTCCCGACTGGTACATCCGTGCCGGGTTCGGACGAGCCCGCAACAAAGGACTCGACGACGAAGTCGTACGTGAAGAAGGCATGCGAGTCGATCTACAAGGACCTCGTGCGGAAGAAGATCGCCGTCGATAAGCGGCGTCCGGACGGCCGCGGCACCGAGGAGATCCGCCCGATCGAGGTCGAGGTCGGCGTGAACCCGCGTGCGCACGGCTCCGGCCTCTTCACGCGCGGCCAGACGCAGATCCTGACGACGCTGACACTCGGCACCGCCAAGGAGGGCCAGCGGATCGACGACCTGTCGCTCGAGACCGACCGCCGCTACATGCACCACTACAACTTCCCGCCCTACTCGGTCGGGGAGACCGGCTTCATGCGCGGCCCGAAGCGCCGCGACATCGGCCACGGTGCACTGGCGCAGCGGGCGCTCGAGGCGATGATCCCGCCGGCCGAGGAGTTCCCCTACACGATCCGCCTCGTCTCGGAGACGCTCGAGTCGAACGGCTCGTCGTCGATGGGCTCCGTGTGCGGCTCGACGCTCGCGCTGATGGACGCCGGTGTGCCGATCAAGGCGCCGGTGTCGGGCATCGCGATGGGCCTCGTCAAGGAAGGCGACGACTACGTGATCCTGACCGACATCCAGGGCGCGGAGGACCACCTGGGCGACATGGACTTCAAGGTCGCCGGTTCCCGCAACGGCATCACCGCCCTGCAGATGGACATCAAGATCACGGGCGTCACCCAGCAGATCATGAGCGACGCGCTCGCCCAGGCGAAGCGTGCCCGTGACTTCATCCTCGACACGATGCTGGCCGTCATCCCGGAGTCCCGCTCCGAGCTCGCGGCGAATGCGCCGCGGATCACGTCGGTCAAGATCGACCAGGAGAAGATCGGCATGGTCATCGGCAAGGGCGGCGAGACGATCCGCGGCCTGGAAGCCGACTACGAGGTGCAGATCGACATCGAGGAGGACGGCACGATCCTCATCTACGCGACCGACGGGACGAAGGCGGACGCCGCCATCGCCGCGATCAAGTCGCTGACGAAGGAGCCGGAGGTCGGCGACAGCTACACGGGCAAGGTCGTCAAGACGACGCAGTTCGGCGCCTTCGTCGAGCTGAAGAAGGGCACCGACGGCCTGCTCCACGTCTCGAACGTGGGCCCGGGCCGCGTCGCCCACATCGAGGACGTCATGGAGCGCGGCGACGTGCTCGACGTCGTCGTGCAGGAGGTCGACAAGGCCCGCGGCCGCATCGGCCTCAAGCTCGTCGCCAAGCACGAGGACGGCAACCTCGTCCAGCCGGAGGAGCTGATCGAGCGGGCGAAGAACGCACCGCCGCGGCCGCCGGAGGAGGAGCGTCCTCGCCGCGACGGCGACCGTCGCGGCGGACGCCGCGAAGGCTCGCGCGATCGCAGGTAGCGCGGATCGACTCGACGGAGAGGGCGGCTTTCGGGCCGCCCTCTTCGGTGGTTCCCGCAAGCTCCTGCTGGAAGCGGTCGTGATCTTCGGGCTGATCGCCCTGACCGCCTTCCTCGTCTACCACTTCACGACGCACACGATCGCCAACCGGCGTGTGCTCGGCGGCAGGAACGTCGACGTCGCGGCCCTGCAGTTCAACCAGAGCCAGCTCGCGTTCACGTTCTCCCGGGCCGGCATCCTCTGGGGCGCGTCGAGCGACGCCGGCGGCGAGGTGCTCGACGTCTACCGCTCGGCGGACGGCGGGCTCGACTGGAGCCACGGCGGCGGCCCGCCGGTGCCGGGCTCGTGCGCCCAGGGATCGCCGCAGGTCGCCTCGACGGCGGACGACACGCAGGTGCTCGCCTTCCTCGGCGCCGACGTGTGCGGGTCGGTGCAGTCGCTGACGCCGTTCCTCGTCGTGAGCACCCGGGCGGCGAGCTCGCCGCGCTGGTCGAAGCTGATCCACGTCTCGACGCCGGCGTGGAAGTACGGGTTCGACGACGGCCCGGCGCTCACCGCGACCGGCGACCGGCTCTATCTCGCCTGGGAGAAGAGCCTCGACAAGGAGACGGCGACGACGGTCGTCAGCACGAGCGGCGACGACGGGCGGACGTGGAGCGCGCCGGTCGTCGTCTCGCGCGTGCTCGACCATCCGCATCTCGTCACCGTCGCGGCTGACGGCACGACGCTCTACGTGGCCGGGATCGACGCGAAGCTCGGCCTCTGGCTCAGCGTCTCGACGGATGCGGGGAAGACGTTCTCGTCGCCCGCGAGCGTCGCGCCGATCGCCGGCAACCCGGCCGCCGAGTGCGCCCAGACCGCGGGCCAGCCGCTGCCGCGCGAGGCGCGCTCGTGCGACGGGCCGAACCCGTCGCTCGTCGTGGACGGCGCGAAGCTCCTCGTCGTCTACAGCGACGTCGGGGCGGACGGGACGAGCGACGTCCATGCCGTCGGCATCGACCGGCGGACGCTGAAGCCGAGCTTCCGCGTCCGGGTGAACCCGCCGGACACGGGCAAGACCCAGCAGTTCAGCGCCGTCGCCGCGGTCGACGCGACGACCGGCACCGCCTGGGCGTGCTGGTACGACACGACCTTCGACCCGCACGCCCGCCGGACGTGGTTCACCTGCTCGGCGTCGCACGACGGCCGCACCTGGAGCAACCCGGTCGCCGCCGCGTCGCAGCCGTCTCCCGCGGCCGACATCTACGGCACGATCGGCGGCTACGGCCTCGAGCCGGCCGTGATCGCTCGCGGCGGCATTGCGCACGCCTTCTGGGGCGACTCACGCCGCTACCAGGACGAGATCGACCCCGAGACGGCCGCCATCCCCGAGAAGACCGCGTTCGCGGCACCGCTCAAACCCTAGGCCCGTTCTGCCGATCTAGTCTTCGGACGCCCGTCCCGTCACTGTGGCCAGCTCGTCGCCTCCACCGATTTCGCCGCTTCGCGGCCTCCTCGAGGTCACCCGCCTCGTGCGCTCGAACGAGCCGCTGCCCCAGCTGCTCGAGGCGATCGCGCGGACGCTCGGCGAGGCGCTCGGCTACCGCACGATCGTCGTCAACCTCTACCGGCCGGCGTGGAACGACTTCCTCGTCACGACCGTGCACGGCAGCGCGGAGGCGAAGCGCGTGCTGCTCGACAACGTGCGCCGGATCGAGGACTGGGAGGAGGTGCTGTCGCCGGAGTTCGAGCGGTGCGGCGCCTACGTCATCCCGGCCGGCTCGTACGACTGGTCCGACACGTCCCTGAGCTACGTGCCGGACGTCGAGTCGCCCGGCGACTGGGACCCCGAGGACGCGCTCTTCATCCCGCTCCGCCACTCGGACGGCCATCTGCTCGGCGTCCTGTCGGTCGACGAGCCGGTGAACGGGCGGCGTCCGACGGACGACGGGCTCGAGGTGCTCGTCGCCTTCGCACAGCACGCCGCGCTCGCCGTCCAGTCGGCGCAGGAGCGCGCCGAGGCCGACCGGCACCGGCTCGGCCTCGAACACCTGCTCAGCGTCTCGTCGCGGCTGATCTCCGAGGCGAACGTCGACGAGATCCTGCGTGCGGTCTGCGAGGCGGTCTCCGACGCGCTCGGCTTCCAGCACGTCCTGGCGACGCTCCGGGACCCGCGCACCGGCCTGCTCGACGCGCGCGCCGCGATCGGCTGGAGCCTCGAGGACGTCCAGCGCGACGGGCCGGTGCACGTCCGCGAGGTCATGGGGCTGCTCGATCCGGCCTTCGAGCGCGCCGGCTGCTACCTCCTGCCGAGCCACGAGGCCGAGCGGCGGCTCCGTCCCGAGAACACGCGGCAGCGTTACGTCTCCGCGTTGAACGGCGACGGGCCGTGGGCGTGGTCGCACCACTGGCTCGTCGTGCCGCTGCACGCGGAGGACGGCAGCGTGATCGGGATGCTGTGGGTCGACGAGCCGGAGGACCGGCTGCTCCCGTCGAACGCCCGTCTGCAGGCGCTGCGCGTGTTCGCGAACCAGGCGGCCGCGGCCGTAGTCGCGTCGCAGTACGTGACCGAGCTCCGCTTCCTCGCCGACCACGACCCGCTGACCCGTCTCCAGAACCGCCGGGCGTTCGTCGAGCGGCTCGACGGCGAGGTGGGGCGGGCGGTCCGGTACGGCCGGACGTTCGGGCTCGTGCTCGGCGATCTCGACGGCTTCAAGGCGTGGAACGACCGGAACGGCCACCAGGCCGGCGACGCCGCGCTCGTCGAGTTCGGGCGGACGCTCCAGAGCGCGCTCCGGCGCGGCGACGAGGCGTTCCGGATCGGCGGCGACGAGTTCGCGCTCCTGCTGGCCGAGGCGACGGAAGCGGACGCGCGCGAGGTCGTCGGCCGCGTGCTCCTGCAGCTCGAGGACATCCGCGCCTCGTTCGGCGTCGCCTCGTGCCCCGAGCACGCCCAGGACCCGCAGACGCTCTTCCGCCTCGCTGACGCCGCGCTCTACGAAGCGAAGCGCACCGGCTCCGGCCTGCAGTTCGTCGCGCTGTAGCTTTCCACAGGTGTCTGACACGAATCCCGGGATTTGCAGGGGGAAGAAGTGTCACGAAAGTGTCACGTGAGCCGTCCGCTTAAGCTGCCCGGGTGCAGAAGTACGAGCTTTCCGAGCTGAGCTCGGGCGAACGCGTCATCTCGGAGAAGGTCCCGAGCGTTCGCTCGGTGTCGATCGGGTTCTGGATCGGCGCCGGGTCGCGGGACGAGAAGGACGACCGCGCCGGCGTCTCGCACTTCATCGAGCACCTGCTCTTCAAGGGCTCGCGCTCGTACGACGCGCAGCAGATCGCCGAGACGTTCGACGCCATGGGCGCCGAGCTGAACGCGGCGACCTCCCGCGAGCACACCGTCGTCTATTCCCGCGTGCCCGACCGGCACGTCGAGGAGGCGATCCAGGTGATGACCGACATGGTCTTCGCGCCGCAGTTCTCGGAGCTCGACCAGGAACGGGAGGTCGTGCTCGAGGAGATCGCGATGTACGAGGACGCCCCGCAGGATCTCGTCCACGACCTCTTCTCGCAGGCCGTCTTCGGAACGCATGCGCTCGGCCGGCCCGTGATCGGCACCGCCGACGTCATCTCGACCGTCTCCCGGCGCGCGATCGCCGCCTACCACCGCTCGATGTACGCCGGCGCGAACATCGTCGTCTCCGCCGCCGGCAACATCACGCACGACAAGCTCCTGAAGCTGCTGCAGCGCTTCGAGCACAACGGCTCCGCCGGCGGCCGCGTCCCGGTGCGCCGCCCGCTCGTGCGGATGCCGGCGCCCGGCCTGCGCTTCCAGCGCAAGGACACCGAGCAGTACCACCTCTGCCTCGGCGCACCCGGCATCTCGCGCGCCGACCGACGCCGCTTCGCCGCCTCGCTCCTCGACAGCATCCTCGGCGGCAGCGCCTCGTCGCGCCTCTTCCAGGAGATCCGCGAGAAGCGGGGGATGGCGTACTCGGTCTACTCGTTCGCCTCGCAGTACACGGACACCGGGCTGATCGGGCTCTACGTCGGCACGCGCGAGGAGAACCTCGCCCAGTGCGTCGAGATCGCGGTCGAGCAGGTCGCCGACATCGCCGCCGGCAACCTCCGCGCGGGCGAGCTCGAGCGCGCGAAGGAGTCGCTCAAGGGCCGGATCATGCTGTCGATGGAGTCGACGTCGAACCGGATGAGCCGGCTCGGCAAGTCGATCATCACCGAGACGGAGCTGATGACCTTCGACCGGATCTTCGCCGAGATCGACGGCGTCGAGCCGGAGGATCTCGCCGACCTCGCCGGCGTCCTGCTCGCCCCGGACGGGCTCTCGGCGTCGGGCGTCGGTCCCGACGAGGACCGCTTCCGCGCCGCCGTCGAGCGCGCGAACCCGACGCTGCTGACGCGCGCGGCGGCATGAACGTCGCCTTCTTCGGCGCCGACGGGAAGGTCGGCCGCGCGGTCGTGCCCGTCCTCGAGGCGGCCGGGCACCGCGTCAAGGGCTTCGAGATCGGCGACGCGATCGACGTGGCCGGGCTCGACGCGTGCGTCGACTTCACCATGCCGGACGCCGCGCCCGGGAACGTCAGCGCCGCGCTCGAGCAGGGCGTCTCGTGCATCGTCGGCACCACCGGCTGGGATCCGCAGCCGCTCGGCGAGCTCGCCCGCGAGCGCGGGCTGCGCCTCTTCGTCGCCCCGAACTTCTCGATCGGCGCCGTGCTGATGATGCGGTTCGCGGCAGAGGCGGCCCAGTACATGCCGCGCGCCGAGATCATCGAGCTGCACGCCGAGACGAAGAGGGACGCGCCGTCGGGCACCGCAGCGGCGACGGCGAAGCTGATCGGCGGCGACCCGGTGATCCACTCGGTGCGGCTGCCGGGCCTCGTCGCCCACCAGGAGGTGATCTTCGGCGCGCTGGGCCAGCTCCTGACGATCCGCCACGACACGACCGCGCGCGAGTCGTTCGCGGACGGGATCCTCCTCGCCCTCGACAAGCTCGAGGCGCTGCCGACGGGATTGACCGTCGGTCTGGAATCGTTCTTGTAGCCATGGCCGAGCCACAAGCCGCCGAGCTCGTCTTCGACCACGCGACGAAGCGCTACGGCGACGCGGGCGACCTCGCGGTCGACCACCTGAGCCTCACCGTCCCGGCGGGGGAGATCTGCGTGCTCGTCGGCCCGTCGGGCGGCGGCAAGACGACGGCGCTGAAGCTGATCAACCGGCTGATCCCGCTCACGGACGGCGACATCCGCATCGACGGCGTGAGCATCAACGACCAGGACGTCACGCAGCTCCGGCGCGGCATCGGCTACGTGATCCAGAACGTCGGGCTCTTCCCGCACCAGACGGTCGAGGCGAACATCGGCACCGTTCCGCGCCTCTACGGCCGCGACAAGCGCTGGATCCGGGCGCGCGCCGCCGAGCTGCTCGAGCTCGTCGGCCTCGACCAGTCGTACGCGAAGCGCTACCCGGGCTCGCTCTCCGGCGGGCAGCGCCAGCGCGTCGGACTGGCGCGCGCGATCGCGGCCAACCCGCCGCTCCTCCTGATGGACGAGCCGTTCAGCGCCATCGACCCGATCGTCCGTGCCCGGCTGCAGGACGAGTTCCTCCGCCTGCAGCACGAGGTGCGGAAGACGGTCGTCTTCGTCACGCACGACGTCGACGAGGCGATCAAGATCGGCGACCGGATCGCCATCCTCCGCGAGGGCGGCAAGCTCGCGCAGTACGCGACGCCGCAGGAGATCCTCGAGCATCCGACCGACGACTTCGTCGCCGAGTTCGTCGGGAAGGATCGCGCGCTGAAGGCGCTCGCGCTGCGGACGCTCGACACGATGCCGCTGCGCCGCGAGACCGGCGACGGCCCGCGCGCGGAGAAGACGACGACGCTGCGCGACGCGCTCTCGCTCCTGATGACGGAGCGCGCGCAGACGCTCGTCGTGACCGACGGCGGCCAGCCGATCGGCTCGGTGACGCGGGAGGACATCTTGCAGTGATCGTCGCCGGCGGCCCCGTCATCCCGAACTTCGGCAGCGGCAGCAAGTGCGAGACGACCGGCGGCTGGTGGTGCACGGACTGGCTCCGCTCGCACTGGGGCGACACGCTGCAGCCGGCGCTCGTGCAGCACGTCGAGCTGTCGCTGCTCGCGATCGCGATCGGCTTCGTGCTCGCCCTCGGGCTCGCGCTCGTCGGCTACCGGTTCCGCCTCCTCGACGGGCCGATCGGGGCGTTCTCCGACTTCCTATACACGATCCCGAGCCTCGCGCTCTTCCAGCTGCTCGTGCCGATCACCGGCCTGACCGAGACGACGGTCGAGATCGCCCTCGTCAGCTACACGCTCCTGATCCTCTACCGCAACATGGTCGCCGGGCTGCAGAACGTCCCCCCGGAGGCGCTCGAGTCGGCGCGGGGGATGGGTCTGACGCCGTTGCAGATGTTCCTGCGCGTCGAGCTGCCGCTCGCGGTGCCGACGATCGTCGCCGGCCTGCGCATCGCGACGGTCTCGACGATCTCGATCGCGACCGTCGCTGCGTTCGTCATCCCGAAGGGTCTCGGAAGGCCGATCTTCATCGCGCTGCAGCAGGATCTCTTCAAGACGGAGATCATCGCCGCCGGCGGGCTCTGCATCGCGCTCGCCCTCGCTGCCGACATCCTGCTCGTCTTCGTGCAGCGTGCGCTGACGCCGTGGAGCCGCGCGTGATCGTCGCCGACCAGTTCCATCCGAGCACGTTCGTCGACGCGTTCCGCTTCATCGGCGACAATCCGCACCTGCTCCTCGTCGAGACGGGGAAGCATCTCGAGCTCGCGCTCACCGCGCTCGCGATCGCGCTCGTTCTCGCGCTGCCGCTCGGGCTCTGGCTCGGGCACAAGCACCGCGGGCTCTTCCTCGCGCTCAGCGTCTCGAGCGTCGGCCGCGCGCTGCCGAGCCTCGTGCTGATCGCCTTCGCGACGCTGACACCGCTCGGGATCGGCTTCTGGAACAACACCGTCGCGCTCACCGTGCTCGCCGTCCCGTCCATCCTGACGAACGCGTACTTCGCGATCTCGAGCGTCGACGCCGACGTCGTCGAGGCGGCGCGGGGGATGGGACTCGCCGAGCGGGACATCCTCCTCCACGTCGAGCTGCCGCTCGGATTGCCGCTCGTGATGGCAGGCATTCGGATCGCTGCGATCTTCGTGATCGCAACCGCGACGATCGCGGCGATCGCGGGTGGATCGGGCCTCGGCGAGATCATCGTCGACCAGGCGAGCTACGGCCTCGCCGGCGTCGTCGGCGCCTCGCTCTGCGTGTCGGCGCTGACGCTGCTCGCGGCGGGGCTGCTGTCCCTGATGACACGATCGTCCTACCGTAGACCTGAACCGAAGGCGTAACCTCGGGCGAAGGGGAATGAACCTCATCTCGACCATCGGCAGGGAGGGCCTCATGGTTCGGAAGCACACACGTCGCGCGGCGAAGGCCGCGTACGCAGTCTCACTGGCAGTCGCGATTGTCATCGGGCTTATCACCGCCGCGTCCGCGGGCGCGGCGCCGAAGGCGAAGCCCACGGTGACGATCGGGACGAAGAACTTCACCGAGCAGTACGTCCTCGGCCAGCTGTACAAGCAGGCGCTCGAGGCCAAGGGCTACAAGGTCGTCTACAAGGAGAACATCGGCAGCTCGGAGCTGATCGACACCGCGATCAAGAGCGGCAAGATCAACTTCTATCCCGAGTACGACGGCGTCATCGTCACCGACCTGGCGCACAAGTCGTTCTCGAAGACGGCGGCTGCCACCTACGCGGCCGCGAAGTCGTGGGAAGAGGGCCGCGGCCTGACGCTCCTGAAGGCGACGCCGTTCTACGACAGCGACGGCTTCGTCGTCACGACCGCGACGGCGAAGAAGTACGGCGTCAAGACGATCGCCGACATGAAGAAGGTCAAGTCGTTCTCGTACGCCGGCTTCCCGGAGTGCAAGACGCGGATGACCTGCCTGCTCGGCCTGAAGCAGATCTACGGGCTCAAGCAGGTGAAGTTCGTGCCGCTGGCGAGCATCAGCGTCTACACGCTGCTCGACGAGGGGAAGATCACCGCGGGTGACGGCTTCTCGACGGATCCGCAGCTGCAGGGCTCGAAGTACACGACCCTGACCGACACGAAGCACATCTTCGGCTTCCAGAACGTCGCCCCGGTCGTGACGAAGGCGCTGGCGGCCGACGCGACGCTCGTCAAGACGGTCAACGCCGTGTCCGCGAAGCTGACGATCCCTGCGATGATCGCCATGAACAAGGCGGTCGCCATCGACAAGAAGTCGCCGGCCGACGTCGCAGCCGCGTTCCTGAAGGCGAACCATCTCTCGTAAGCGCAAGATCGTCGTTCTCGGTGGAGGTGTCGCCGGCGAGCATTTCGTCGGCGCCCTCCGCCGTCGCGACGAGGACTCGGAGATCACCGTCGTCGAGTCGCATCTCGTCGGCGGCGAATGCTCGTACTACGCCTGCATGCCGACGAAGACGATGCTGCGCGGCGTCGAGCTGTCGTCGGCGCTCGACCGCGCGCCCGGGATGGCGCCGGAGCAGCCCGATCCGGCGGGCATCTGGGAGTGGCGCGACTGGATGACGTCGAACTGGACGGACGACGGGCAGTTGCAGTGGCTCGACGGCAAGCACGCGCAGTTCGTTCGCGGCGAGGGCCGGATCGTGCGGCCCGGCGTCGTCTCGGTCGACGGAGAGGAGCTCGAGTACGACGAGCTGCTCGTCTCGACCGGCTCGTCGCCGATCGTCCCCGACAGCGTCGCGGGCGTCGAGTACTGGACGAATCGCGAGGCGACGATGACGCACGAGGTGCCGGAGTCGATCGCCGTCATGGGGAGCGGCCCGGTCGGCTCGGAGCTCGGGCAGTTCTTCGCGCGCCTCGGCTCGCGAGTGACGATGATCGAGCGCGGCGAGCGGCTGCTCGGGCGCATCCACGAGGACGCGGCCGCGCTGCTGCACGACGTCTTCGTCGAGGACGGCATCGACGTCCGCACGAACGTCGCCGTCGAGGGGGCCGAGCCGGGAATCCGCATCGCGCTCTCCGACGGGTCGACGCTCGAATGCGAGCGCCTGCTCGTCGCGACGGGGCGCCGGGCCCGCCTCCCGGAGGGGATCGAGCACGCCGGCGTCACGGTCGGACCGCGCGGGATCGAGGTCGACGAGCGCTGCCGCGCGGCGGAGAACGTCTGGGCGATCGGCGACGTCACCGGCGTCGCGCAGTTCACCCATGTCGGCAAGTACCAGGCGCGCGTCGTCGCGGCAAATCTCACGGGACGGCCCGCGACCGCCGACTACCGCGCCATCCCGGCCGGCATCTTCACCGACCCCGAGGTCGGGACGGTCGGCCGCACCGACGGCGTCAGCGCCCGCTACGAGCTGCCCGACACGCCGCGGACGAGCACGTACGAGAAGCCGTCCCGCCCGGGATTCGTCCGGCTTTTCGCCGATCCGGAGGACCGCGTCCTCGTCGGCGCCGTCGCGGTCGGCCCGCAGGCGACCGAATGGCTCGGCCAGCTGACGCTGGCCGTCCGGAGCGCCACGCCGGTCGACGTCCTCCTGGACACGATCCCGCCGTACCCGACCTTCACCGAGGCGATCTTCTTCGCGGTCCAGGAGCTCGTAGACTTGCTGTAGATGCTGAATCCATCCTTGGGCGAGGTCATCACCGCGATCGTGACGCCGTTCAAGCGCGACGGCTCGGTCGATCTCGAGCGCTTCGCGACGCTGGCCGGGTTCCTCGTCGACCACGGCTCGGACGGTCTCGTCGTCACCGGCACGACCGGCGAGAGCCCGACGCTCTCCGACGACGAGAAGCTCGAGCTCTACGCGGCCGCGAAGGACGCAGTCGGCGGCCGCGCGACGATCGTCGCCGGCACCGGCACCTACGACACGCAGCACTCGGTCGAGCTGACGAAGCGTGCGCACGAGCTCGACGTCGACGCGTTCCTCGTCGTCACGCCGTACTACAGCAAGCCGCCGCAGCGGGCGATCGTCCGCCACTTCGAGGAGATCGCCGCCGCGACCGACAAGCCGGTCATGGCCTACAACATCCCGGCGCGCGTCGTGATCGACATCGAGTCGCCCACGATCGCGAAGCTCGCCGAGATCGAGAACGTCGTCGCCGTCAAGCAGGCCCACGACGATCTCGAGGAGGCGCGCTTCATCGCCCAGGAGACGCGGCTCGACCTGTACTCCGGCGACGACAACGTCACCTTCGACTTCCTCGAGCTCGGCGGCGTCGGCGTCGTCTCCGTCGCGGCGCACGTCTGGGGCGAGCAGCTGAAGCGGATGATCCGCCTGCACGCGGAGGGCGAGATCGAGGCGGCGCGCGCGCTGAACGACGAGCTGCAGCCCGCGTTCGACCTCCTGCGCGTCGTCACGAATCCCATCGCGATCAAGACGGCCATGAACCTGCTCGGCCACGACCTCGGCGGCTTCCGCCTGCCGATGGTCGAGGCCACCGACGGCGAGATCGAGCAGATCCGCGGCTGCCTCGAGCGTGGCGGCGTTCTCCAGACGATCTAGCCGCGTCGGCGTCGTCCTCCCGCAGGGCTGGCGCGGGGATCTCGAGCACCTGCCGCAGGGCGAGCGCTTCGACGCGATGGTCGCGACCGCGCGCGAGGCGGAGGCGCTCGGCTTCGACTCCGTCTGGCTCTACGACCACTTCCAGCGCGACGGGAACACGACGTTCGAGGCCTGGACGAGCCTCGCCGCCGTCGCACGCGAGACGACGACGGTGCGCCTCGGGCAGATCGTCACGTGCGCGCTCTACCGCAACGGCGCCCTGCTCGCGAAGATGGCGGAGACGCTCGACGCCGCGAGCCGCGGGCGCTGTGTCGTCGGCCTCGGCGCCGGCTGGGACGAGGCCGAGTACCTCGCGTACGGGTATCCGCCGCCGTTCCCGCCCGTACGCGACCGCCTGCGCCATCTCGAGCACGTCGCTGGCGAGCTCCGTCGACGACGGCCGGAGCTGCCGCTGCTGATCGGCGGACAGGGCGAGCGCGTGCTGCTGCGGCTCGTCGCCGAGCACGCGGACGCCTGCAACC
>JBEQUF010000234.1:0-4507 GCA_040349295.1 Actinomycetota bacterium
ACTTCGCCGCGTTCGCCGGCGGCTCGCTCGATCCGTCCGGGCTCGTCAAGGGCTGGTCGGTCGACCGTGCCGCCGCGATCGCCGACTCGCTCGGGCTGCAGGCCTACGCGATCTCCGCCGGCGGCGACATCTGCGTGCGCGGCGGCGACTGGCGGATCGGCATCCAGCATCCGACCGAGCCGAAGGCGTACGCCAAGGTGCTCGAGGTCGACGACGGGGCGGTTGCGACGTCGGGGACGTACCGCCGCGGCGAGCACATCGTCGACCCGCACACCGGCGCCGCCCCGACGGGCGTCCTCTCGGTGACGATCACCGGTCCCGATCTCGCGACCGCCGACGCCTACGCGACTGCGGCCTTTGCGATGGGCGAGCGCCTCGCGCACCACTGGGTGGCGCGGCTGCGCGGCTATGCCGGGATGGTCATCCTCAGCGACGGGCGGGTGCTGTCGACGCCATCGCTGCGTTGTGCCGCTTGATCGCGGCCGTGCGCGCGGCCATGTCGGCGGCCTTGTTCACGAGCGTCTTGCGCGCCGGGACGTAGAGCGCCCACCACTCGCCGCTCTCCTCGCGCGCGGCGACGACCGCGTCGGGGATCTCGGTCGGCATCGGGTGCGAGGCCAGCTCGAGCGCCCAGAAGGCGTCGCCCGCCACTTCGCGGTTCCCCTCGAGCGTGGCGAGGAACGACGTGAACGACTTCAGTGTCGGCCAGTTCGTGCGGTCCCAGCCGTACTCGTAGGCGATGTACGGCTTGTTCGCCGCCTTGCACGCGTCGATGCGCGGCTGGGCAAAGCCGGCGAGCCCCTGGTGCCAGTGCGGATAGATGAACGAGACGCACGCGTCGACGTTCTGGAGGCCCGCGTTCGAGGCGTCGGAGAGGATCAGGTGATTCGGGTCGATCGACCGGATGTAGTCGGCGATCGCCTTCGTCCAGGCGGGCGGGCTGCCGCCGCCGTTCAGGAGATCCCAGCCGAGGATCGTCGGATCGTCCTTGTACGCGACGTGCGTGTAGACGTTGACGTGGTTGAGCACGGCGGCGATGTGCTCCTCGACGTCGCCGATCACCTGCGGGTCGGTGAAGAACGGATCCATGTGCGAGAGCGAGCAGTTCGGGATGCCCTTCTGGCGCCAGTTGAGGTAGACGCAGCCGGCGCCGTTCGCCGCCGCGTCGTCGCCGACGAACGTCGCGATCAGCTTCAGCCCGCGCTTCTGGGCCGCAGCGATCGCGTAGTCGATGTGCGCGAACGCCTGGTCGTTGAACTTGCCGAGCTCCGGCTCGATGCACGCGTCGCAGCCGACGGAGTCGGCGAGGGTCTGGGCGCGGACGACGCGGGCACCGAGCTGCTTCGCCGTGTCGAGCGCCTTGTCGATCGATTGATGGGTCGGGTAGTACGGGGCCAGCGGATAGGTCGGCCCGTAGTTCGAGACGCCCAGCCACTCGATGTTCGCGCCGCCGAAGCGGTACGGCTTGCCGTTCAGCGTCAGGTGGTTTCCCGACCGCTGCACGAAGTTGGTTGCCGCCGGCGACGCGAAGGCGAGCGCCGCGAGCACTGACCCCAGGAAACGCACGGCATGATGATGCCCGATGGGGGTCCTGGCTGCGTTCGCCGCCGCAGCGGCGCTGTTCTCGCACTCCGCGGGGCACTACGTCGTGCGCACGCCCGCGTACCGGGTCGTCCTGGACGACCGGACGGGCAGGATCGTCGAGGTCGACGACGCGCAGGGCCGCAGGGTGCTCGGCGGCAGCTGGGGCTGCCTCTGGTGGCTGAACGCCGACCACCACGCGACCTCGCTCAGCGGCTGCTCGATCCGGCCGCGCGCCGCCTGGCGGGCCGGGACGCTCACGCTCACGTACGGCGCGGCCGCGACCGTCACCCTCCACGCGCTGCCCGCCTACTTCGACCTGCGCCTCCGGCTCGGGAAGCAGAAGGTCACCCGCGACCACGTCCTCTTCCCGGCCGGGCTCGCCGGCGACACGCGCACCGTGCAGGCGGGGTACGTGCCCGACGTGCTGCCCGGGCTGCAGCTGAAGCCGGCGTTCTTCTCGCGCGTCGTCGACGCGACGCAGATCTATCCCGGCCGGTGGGCTTTCGCCGACTACCTGGCGCTCGACGCGGGCGGCGGCCATGCCGCCGTCTACACGGTGAACACCGGGCCGATCGCCCCCGTCCACTTCGGCTTTCTCCACCTCGGCGGCGCCGTCTGCTCGGGCAGGGTCTTCTGCCTCTTCCACGAGTTCCAGACGTGGGTCGAGCCCGGGCAGACGTGGACGAGCCCGGTCGTCCGCGTCCGCGTCGGCGAGACGGCGCAGCAGACGATCCTCGACTACCGGCGCGACAACGGCATCGACGCGTACCCGTCGCTCGCGTCGAAGCTCGGCGCCCGCCTGGCGACGCTCGAGCGGGCGCCGCTCGTGAAGGCCGACGTCCCGCGCATCGGGCTGCCGTTCTCGAAGTGGGCGCCGCTGCTCGCGCAGCTCCCCTCGCCGGTCGTGCTGCATCCGGTCGCCTACCAGCCGGGCGGCCACGACGAGAACGACCCCGACTTCCTGCCGCCGGCGCCGGAGTGGGGGACGACGGCCGACCTCGCGGCGCTGATCGGCGCCGCGCACGCGCTCGGCGACGACGTCATGCCGTACGACGACCCGACCTGGTGGGCGCCGTCGTCGCCGACGATGCAGGGCACGACGACCGCGGCGGTCGCGGCGACGGACTCGAAGGGCGCGCCGCAGACGATCGACTACGGCGACCACCAGGGGATCATCGTCTCGCCGTGGTCGCCGGTCGTGCAGGCGCGGACGAAGCAGGAGCTCGACACGTGGCAGTCGCTCGGCGCGGACTGCGTCTTCTTCGACCAGCTCGGCGCGAGGCCGTGGCTCCCCGACTTCTTCCCGGGTGCTCCGTCGCCGCTCGCCTACGACGACGGCTGGCTGCAGCTGCTCGCGCCGTACCGCGACCGCTGCGTCATGGTCGAGGACGGCTGGGACCGCCTCGCCGCCGACGCGGTCGGCTTCCACGGCGGCGTGCTGATGATGCAGCGCGAGCTGCAGTACGTCGACCACTACTTCGGCGCCGGGAACTGGCAGCCGTATCCGCTCGCGACGTGGCTCGTCCACGACAAGGTGCTGATGTACCAGCACGATCTGTTTCCGCTGACGATGGCGATCGACGGCGAGGTCGTGACGTGGAATCTCGCGTTCGGGCTCGTGCAGTCGGTCGAGTGGCACGTCGGGCAGGAGCACGACCCGTGGCTCGAGCTGGCCGCGCGGCTGCAGGAGGACTTCGGGCCGCTGTACGCCGGCGTGCCGCTCTCGTCGTTCACGCAGGTCGCGCCGGGCGTGACGAAGAGCGTCTTCGGGACGCTGACGGTGGAGGCGAACCTCTCGTCGAAGCCCTACGACGGGATCGACGCGGACGGCGTGAAGGCGACGGTGCCGGACGGCTCGCTCTCGGTGCAGACCTTTCCCGGCGGCCACTGGGTGATCGAGGAGCGGCAGGGGACGACGACGATCGTCCGCCAGCCGGTCGGCGGCGACATCTACCTCTCGGTCGAGGGGCGGAGCGTGACGACGCTCGACGGCGCCCCGGTGCAGTCGGCCGGTCTCGACGGCGCGCTCTCGTTCACGTACCAGGCGGGGGCGCCGGGCTACATCGTGCGCTAGCAGGGGCCGTTCGCGTCGGAAACCGATCGAAAGCTGCGTAAATCTCCGCTACGCTCCCGGCTCCGTACCCATCGCCTCCCATGCGGCAGGAGCGCCGTCACATCGAAGGAGCGACGATGGTCCGCAGGCTCGCGCTGGTCTCGATGGTGCTGTTCCTCTTCGCCGGCGTGTCGACCGCGTCGGCGGCGCCGCTGCAGCTCACCCTCCCGCAAGGCGACGCGTTCTCGATCCTCGGCTACTCGTGCGGCGGCATCCAGGAGCAGGTCTACGCGTCCGGCTTCGACGCCGCCACGGGCTATCCCGACGGGTACGCGTCGCTCTCGACACGCTGCGGCGGCAGCGGACGCGGCGGCGGCTACCGCACGACGACGTACACGGCGTGGGCCGCGGTCAGCTGGGACTTCACGGGCGCGGTCGTCTCGTATGCACGCACAACGTCGGTGGCCGTGAATCCGACGCTCGACGTCTTCGACGCGCACGGCAACGAGCTGTCGAACACGTCGGGGCAGGCGCTGCTCACGCTCGCAGCGGGCTTCGTCCCCTCTGCGCGGGTCGTGTCGGTCTCGCCGTCGAGCGGTCCTGCCGCGGGCGGCACGACGGTGACGATCGCAGGCACCGGCTTCACGGGTGCGACCGGCGTGCGCTTCGGAACGGTGGCCGCGAAGAGCCTCACGGTCACCAGCTCGACCTCGATCACGGCGGTTGCACCGGCGGCGCCCGCCGGAACGGTCGACGTCACGGTGACGAACGCCGGCGGCGTGAGCGCGCCGGTCGCAGCCGACCAGTTCACGTTCGTCGCGGCGCCGGTCGTCTCCGCCGTGTCGCCGAAGAGCGGCCCGGTCGCGGGCG
>JBEQUF010000243.1:0-5645 GCA_040349295.1 Actinomycetota bacterium
CCGACGCGATCTTCTCGGCGGCGCGCTACCTCGCAGCCGCCGGCGGCACGACGGACATCAGCCGCGCGATCTTCTCGTACAACCACGCCGACTGGTACGTCTCCGAGGTCCTCGGCCTCGCGAAGCTCTACGGCGCGGGGACGACCGTCGCCTTCACGCTCGACTCGCTCCAGCGGCAGCTCGACGGCGCCCGGCAGACGCTGGCGCGCTTCGGCGACCGCCTCGTCGCGGCGCGCGCGGACGCGGCAAAGGCAGAGCGCGTCACCGCCCGCTGGCGTGCGCGCGCCGAGGCGGCGACGCTCCTCTCCGACCGGCTCACCCTCGAGCAGCGGGCGGGCGACGCCGCGGCGCGGGCAGCCGCCGCGAACCAGAAGGTCGCGGCGCTCGAGCAGTCGGTCGAGGACGCGCGAAGCGCACTCGCGCGCGTCCAGGAGCAGTCCGCGCCGGTCTCGTTCGCGAGCGGCAGCGAGCCGCTGCTCGGCGGGCCGACGGCGATCGACGGCTACGTCTTCCCGGTCGGCGGCGGCGCGGGCAGTGTCTCCGCCTCGCACAGCCATCACGACTATCCGGCCGTCGACATCGCCGCACCGCTCGGCGCCCCGCTGTACGCGCTGACCGGCGGCATCGTCGTCCGCGCCTGGTCGACGATCGACCCGCGCTGCGGGATCGGCTTCACGATGCGCGCCGACGACGGCCGCGAGTGGACGTACTGCCACATGTCCGTGCTCGACTCGACGGTCGCCGTCGGCGCCCGTCTCACCGCCGGGCAGCCGGTCGGCCTCGTCGGTGCGACCGGCGACGCGACCGGCCCGCACCTCCACCTGCAGCTGCAGCCGGCGAGCACCTGGCCGCAGCGCGAGTCGTGGTTCCAGGCGTTCGCCGGCACGGCGTTCCACTGGCAGGACGGGGCGCCCGCCGACTGGACGACCGTGGACGCCACGGCGACGCTCCGCGACCTGCAGTTCTCGCCCGGGACGCCCCCCGCGGAGACGGCGGCCGGCCCGGTCTTCGCCGTCGTCCCCGACGCGCAGTCGGGCGGCGTCGTCTACTTCAGCTCCGGCTCCTAACTGCCGAAAAGAGGGATATGGCCGTCCGGCTGCCCAGCTTCCTTCCTCGCGTCGCCGTCCTCGTGATCGGTGTGCTCAGCCTGACCGCAGGGCTGACGTATGCGGCGGGAAGCGACGTCTCGTCGGCGCCGCCGCCCGCGTACACCGTGCCCGCGGCGCCGCCGCCGGTGACGGTGCCGGACGTTCGCAACCAGGCGTTCGTGTTCGCCAAGGGAACGCTCGAGGATGCCGGCTTCTCGTGGCAGGTCGTCGGCGGTGTGAAGGGCTATCCGGCGAACGTCGTCGTCTCGCAGTCGCCGGCCGCCGGCACGCGGCTCGTGCAGACGGGTGCGCCGCTGATCACGCTGACGCTGAAGCAGGTGGGCGCCTACAAGGAGAGCGGCGACCCCGAGGACGTCTCCCCGTACGAGTCGACGGCCGTCGAGACGTACGACCGCGGACCGGCGTGGCCCGCGAGCACGACGACGGCGGCTGCCTCGACGACACCGGCGACGACCACGACAACCCCGACGACGACCACGACCACCACGACCACGAGCGCGTATCCGGAGACGACGGCGAAGGCGTATCCGCAGAACCGGCCGCCGGCGTTCACGGTGGCAGGCGGCAAGAAGGAGCCGCTTGACGAGATGCCGCTGACCGACCGTGCGCAGCTCCTCGCGACGTGGGTCGACAAGCATCCGGCGAAGTCGCAGGCGAACGTCTCGCACTGGCTCTACCAGCACGAGTGGATCGTCGCCGGCGCCGATCTCGGCTGGTGGCACGGCGAGCAGGCGCTGCAGACCTTGATCACCGTCGACCGGCGCGTCCAGCAGCTGTGGGGCATCGGCGCCAAGAGCGAGGCCGACGCGCAGGCCGCGCTCGCGAACGTTCGCGCCAAGTCGCACTGATGGGTGCGCTCGCCGCAGCATTCGCGTTTGCGCCGGGGCTCGCGATCGGCAGCTTCCTGAACGTCGTCGCCGCCCGGCTCCCGGTCGGCCGCTCGGTCGTGCATCCGCCGTCCGCCTGCATGGACTGCGGGACGGAGATCGCCTGGTACGACAACATTCCGCTCGTCTCCTGGCTGCTGCTGCGTGGCCGCTGCCGCTCGTGCAGCGCCCGGATCTCGGTGCGCTACCCGCTGCTCGAGCTCGTGACCGCGCTGCTCGTCGCGGGCTGCTTCTGGAGGTTCGGGGTCAGCGGCGACGCCGCCGTTGCGAGCTTCTTCTGCATTGCGCTCGTCGCCGTCTCCGCGACCGACATCGAGCACCGAATCATCCCGAACAAGATCGTCGTCCCCGCGGCGGCGATCGTCCTCGTCGCGAACACGCTGCTCCATCCGAGCCCCCGCTACGCGATCGCGGCCCTCGCCGCCTCCGGGTTCCTCTTCGCCGCCGCCCTGGCCTATCCGAAAGGCATGGGGATGGGGGACGTCAAGCTCGCGCTCCTGATGGGCGCGGCGCTCGGCAAGACCGTCTCGGTGGCGATGATGGCCGGGATGCTGGCCGCCTTCGTGCCCGCCGTCTTCCTGCTGCTCCGCCACGGCAGCGCGGCCCGCAAGATCCGCATCCCCTTCGGGCCGTTCCTGGCCCTCGGCTCGATCCTGGCGCTCTTCGCGGGCCACGAGCTCCTTGCGGCCTACTGGTCGCTCGGCCGCTAGCCCAGCGGCCCCCGATCCAGCCCTAAGGGGTCGGCGCCCAGGTGCCGATACCTCGGATGAGGGATGAAGTGAGCGATCAGGACATCGGCGCGCCGGTCGACACGACGACGGGTGTCACACCCGTCGGCTCCGGCCTGCCGTCGCTGCGCCTCGGTGTGCCGCTCGACCAGCAGGTCGAGCTCGTCGCGGACCTCCTCGCCGCGACCCGGCTCGTCCCGGCCGACAAGCTCGCGCTCGCCCACGGCCGCGCCCGGACGAGCGGCTCGCTCGCAAACGCGCTCGTCGAGGAGGGCGTCGCGTCGAGTGAGGGCATCGCGCGCATCCTCGCCGCGCGGCACGGCCTGCCGCTCGTCGATCTCGCCTTCTCCGGCGTCGAGCGCGAGGCGGCGACCACGGTGCCGGTCCACGTGCTCGAGCGTGTCGTCGCGCTGCCGTACCAGCGTGACGGCGACACGTTGCGCGTCGCGGTCGCCGACCCGTCGAACCTGCACGGCCTCGACGAGCTCCGGCTCGCGATCCGCGGCCCGATCGAGATCGGCGTCGCCTCGCGCGAAGAGCTGTTGCTCGAGATCCGCAAGCTCGCCCGCGCCTCCGAGTTCGGCGCGCGTGCGGCGGATGCGGACGACTTCGGCCTGGAGGAGGAGGCGGAGGACACCACCGACCTCGAAGCCGAGGACGGCGTCTCCGACGTCCCGCTCGTCCGCCTCGTCAACTCGATCCTCTTCCAGGCTGCCGAGGACGGCGCCTCCGACATCCACTTCGAGCCGCAGGAGGACTCGCTCGTCGTCCGCTTCCGCGTCGACGGGGTGCTGCAGGAGATCCAGCGCATCCCGAAGCGGATGCTCGCCGGTGTCGTCACCCGCCTGAAGGTGCTCGCGAAGCTCGACATCGCCGAGCGCCGCAAGCCGCAGGACGGACGCATCTCGCTCAATGCGGCGGCCGCCGGCCGTCTGCTCGACGTCCGTGTCGCGACGCTGCCGACGGTCGAGGGCGAGTCGATCGTCATGCGTCTGCTCGACAAGTCGAAGAAGCCGCCGACGCTCGCCGAGCTCGGCATGTCGGAGGAGATGCGGGAGCGCATCTCGGAGATCGTCAAGCGGCCGACGGGCGCACTGCTCGTCACCGGTCCGACCGGCTCCGGTAAGTCGACGACGCTCTTCGCCTGCCTGAACCAGATCAACCGTCCGGAGATCAACATCATCACGGTCGAGGATCCGGTCGAGTACCGGCTGCCCGGCATCAACCAGGTGCAGATCAACACGCGCGCGGGCCTGACGTTCGCCGCGGCGCTGCGGTCGATCCTCCGTTCCGACCCCGACGTGGTGATGGTGGGAGAGGTTCGCGACGGCGAGACGGCGAAGATCTCGATCGAGGCCGCCCTCACCGGTCACCTCGTGCTCTCGACGCTGCACACGAACGACGCGCCGAGCGCGCTGACGCGGCTCAACGAGATGGGCGTCGAGCCGTTTCTCACCGGCGCCGCCGTCAGCGGCGTGCTCGCGCAGCGCCTCGCCCGCAAGCTCTGCTCGCACTGCTGCGAGATGTACACGCCGAGCGCGGCCGACCTGCTCGCCGCGCGTGTGTCGCCCGACGTCGCGGCGATGACCGACGGCATGGCCTTCTACCGCAAGCGCGGCTGCCCCCGGTGCAACCAGACCGGCTACCGCGGCCGTGTCGGCGTGTTCCAGCTCCTCGAGATGACCGAGGATCTCGCGTCGCTCGCCGCGCGGCATGCGACGCGCGAGGAGATCGAGCGCGCCGCGATGGCCGGCGGCCTCCGCACCCTCTGGGACGACGGCGTCGCCAAGGTCTCGCAGGGCCTCACCTCGCTCGAAGAGCTCGCGCGCGTCACGATCTGACGCCACGCGATAGCGTTCCGGCGTGAGGCTCGGCTGGCGGTGCGCTGTCGTCACCGCCGTGATCGCGATCCTTCTGCCGGCGACGGGCGACGCTGCGTTGAGAAGCGGCGCGCACGGTGCGAGCGTCCGCGCGCTCCAGCTCTCGCTCGCATGGCACGGCTTCCCGTCCGGCACGGTGGACGGGCGCTTCGGGCCGGAGCTCGTCGCCGCCGTTCGCAGGTTCCAGCGCAGCGTCGGGCTGACACCCGACGGCGTCGCGGGTGCGAGCACGCTCGCCGCGTTGCGGGCGCCGGACGTCCGCTCGCCGATCCTGCTCGCCTGGCCGCTGCTGGCGCGGGTCGGCGACGGCTTCGGCCCGCGCGGCCGGCGCTTCCACGCGGGCATCGACCTGCCGGCGCCGAGCGGGACGCCGGTGCTCGCGGCGGCGGCGGGAACGGTGACGTGGGCGGCGCCGCGCAGCGGCGGCTGGGGGCTGCTCGTCGTCCTCCGGCATGCCGACGGCGTGCGCACGCTGTACGCACATCTGTCGGCGATCGACGTCCGCGTCGGCGACGTGGTCTCGGGCGGCACGGTCGTCGGCCGCGTCGGTGCGACCGGCGACGCCACGGGGCCGCATCTCCACTTCGAGGTGCGCGTGCGCGGCGCGGCCGTCGATCCGCTCCAGGCGCTCGTGCCGCTGCCGTGACAGGCGATACTTCCGCGGTGGACTGGCCAGCGCCGCTCACGATCAGCGAGGTCGCCGCCGAGCTTCGCTGCACGGAGGACGACGTTCGCGCGTTGATCCGCGACGGCGAGCTGCAGACGGTCGCCTGCGGCGTCCGGCCGGGGCTGATCCCGCGCCACCGGCTCGACGACTACCTCCGCCGGCTACGGCGCCGGCTCGCGGCCGGCGACGGCGAGGTCAGCGCTTCTTCAGCGCCTGCTTGAGCACGTCGCCGTAGATCTCGAGCCCTTCGCGGTTGAGCCGCGCCTCGGGCCCGGCGGCGATCGCGACGCGCTCCGGGACGACGCCCCAGACGGGCACGCCCTCCTTGCGCCACCAGGCGATCGTCTCCTCGAGGTCGTTCGTGCCGAGACGCG
>JBEQUF010000256.1:0-11161 GCA_040349295.1 Actinomycetota bacterium
CCCGATCGACGAGCCGAGGGCGGAGCCGATCTGCACGATCGGACCCTCCCGTCCGACCGAGCCACCCGACCCGATGCAAAGGGCGGAGGCGAGCGCCTTGACGGCGGCGACCTGCGGCCGGATCCGTCCGCCGCGCTCCGCGACGGCGAGCATCACCTCCGGCACGCCGTGCCCGCGCGCCTCGCGGGCGAAGCGATGGATCAACGGCCCGTAGAGCAGCCCGCCGACCACGGGCACGACGAGCACCCACCACGCCGCATGTCCGACGACGCTGTAGTCGCGGTGGCGGGTGAAGGCCTCCGTGAAGGCGAGGATCAGCCACCGGAAGACGATCGCGCCGAGGCCGGCGCCCGCGCCGACCGCGAGCGCGAGCGCCGCCAGGCCGCTCGGGCTGCCGCGGAGCCAGTCGAAGAGTCGTGTTGCTCGCACTACGATGTGTTTTACCCGTCCGGCCCTTCGGTACCCCCGCTCCATGCCCGAGATCGGCTTCGCGCTGTCGTCCGAGGACCATCCGCCGAACGAGCTCGTCCGCCAGGCGGCGCTCGCCGAGCAGCACGGCTTCACGTTCGCGCTCATCTCCGACCACTACCACCCGTGGATCCACGAGCAGGGGCACGCGCCGTTCGTGTGGGCGACGCTCGGCGGGATCGCAGAGGCCACGTCGACGCTGCGCATCGGCACCGGCGTCACGTGCCCGCTCATCCGCCAGCACCCGGGCCTCGTCGCGCAGGCGGCGGCGACGGTCGGCTGCATGACCGAGGGCCGCTTCTTCCTCGGCGTCGGCACGGGCGAGCAGCTGAACGAGCACGTCTTCGGCGCGCGCTGGCCGGCGCCCGACGAGCGGCTTGCGATGCTCGAGGAGGCGGTGCAGGTGATGCGGCTGCTCTGGCAGGGCGGCGAGCAGACGCATCGCGGCACGCACTACACGGTCGACCGTGCCGAGATCTTCGACGTCCCCGACGGGGGCGTGCCGGTCTACGTCGCCGCCGCGCAGCCGAAGGCGGCAGCGCTGGCGGCGCGCATCGGCGACGGCCTCGTCTCGACCTCCCCCGACAAGGAGATCGTCGAGCATTTCGGCCAGGACAAGCCGAAGCTCGGGATGCTGCACGTCGCCTACGACACCGACGCGGACGCGGCGCTGAAGCGGGCGCTCCGGCTGTGGCCGAACACGTCGCTGGAGGGATCGTCCGGCCAGGAGCTGCCGACGCCGAGGGACTTCGAGCTGGCGGCGCCGATGGTGACGCCGGAGATGGTCGCGACCTCGACGCCGCACGGCCCCGATCCCGGCCCGTACCTCGAGCAGATCCGCAAGTACGAGGAGGCCGGGTTCACGCACGTCTACATCCACCAGATCGGCGAGAACCAGGCCGAGTTCTGCCGATGGGCCGAGCGGGAGCTGCTGACCGGCCGCTAGATTCGGTGCGTGGACACGCTGCGCGTCGGAGATCGGAGCTACGGGATCTACCGGCTCGACGCGTTGCAGGCGAAGTGGGACGTCGCGCGGCTGCCGTACACGCTGCGGATCCTGCTCGAGAACGTCCTCCGGAACGGCGGCGAGGAGGAGGTCGAGGCGGTCGCGGGCTGGGTCGCGGGCGACGAGCCGTCGCGCGAGATCTCGTTCATGCCGGCGCGCGTGCTGCTGCAGGACTTCACCGGCGTCCCGTGCGTCGTCGATCTCGCGGCGATGCGCGACGCGATGCGCGAGCAGGGCGGCGACCCGTCGCGGATCAATCCGCAGATCCCGGTCGAGCTCGTCATCGACCACTCGGTGCAGGTCGACGAGTTCGCGTCGCGGCTCGCGATCGAGCGGAACGTCGAGCTCGAGTTCGAGCGGAACAAGGAGCGCTACGCGTTCCTGCGCTGGGGCCAGACGGCCTTCGACAACTTCAAGGCGGTGCCGCCGAACACCGGCATCTGCCACCAGGTGAACCTCGAGTTCCTCTCGCGCGTCGTCGAGTCGCGCGACGGCGTCGCCTTCCCCGACACGCTCGTCGGGACCGACTCGCACACGACGATGGTGAACGGGCTCGGCGTGCTCGGCTGGGGCGTCGGTGGCATCGAGGCCGAGGCGGCGATGCTCGGCGAGTCGCTGTCGATGCTCGTGCCGCAGGTCGTCGGGTTCAAGCTGAGCGGCGAGCTGCCGCAGGGCGCGACCGCCACCGACCTCGTGCTGACCGTGACGGAGATGCTCCGCAAGGTCGGCGTCGTCGGGAAGTTCGTCGAGTACTTCGGCCCCGGCGTCGGCTCGCTCGCCCTCGCCGACCGCGCGACGCTCGGGAACATGAGCCCCGAGTACGGCGCGACATGCGGCTTCTTCCCCGTCGACGACGTGACGCTGAACTACCTGCGGCTGACCGGCCGCAGCGACGAGCGCGTCGCCCTCGTCGAGGCCTACTGCAAGGAGAACATGCTCTGGCACGAGCCGGAGGAGCATCCGACGTACTCGCAGGTCGTCGAGCTCGACCTCGCCGACGTCGAGCCGTCGCTCGCCGGGCCGCGCCGCCCGCAGGACCGCGTGCCGCTCGCGAACGCGAAGGAAGCGTTCATCGAGGCGCTCGACACGTTCGGCGCGGCGTACACCGACGGCGACGAGGGGGTCGCCGAGACGTTCCCGGCCTCCGACCCGACCGCGGAACAGCAGCCGAACGGCGAGGAGCACGGCACCCCGGCAGCGCCGGTCCACACCGGCACGGTCGTGAAGAAGCAGGTGCCGGTGCGCGGCGAGGAGTACGCGCTCGAGCACGGCTCGGTCGTCATCGCCGCGATCACCTCGTGCACGAACACGTCGAACCCGTCGGTGATGGTCGGTGCCGGGCTGCTGGCGAAGAAGGCGGTCGAAGCCGGACTCCAGCGCAAGCCGTGGGTGAAGTCGTCGCTCGCACCGGGGTCGAAGGTCGTCACCGAGTACTACGCGCGCTCCGACCTGCAGCGCTATCTGGACGAACTGGGGTTCAACACCGTCGGCTACGGCTGCACGACGTGCATCGGCAACTCGGGCCCGCTGCCCGAGGCGATCAACGAGGCCGTGAACGACGGCGAGCTCGTCGTCTGCGCCGTGCTCTCCGGCAACCGGAACTTCGAAGCGCGCATCCACGGCGACGTGAAGGCGAACTACCTCGCTTCGCCGCCGCTCGTCGTCGCGTACGCGCTCGCCGGCCGCATGGACGTCGATCTGCTGCACGAGCCGATCGGCGAAGGAACGGACGGGCCGGTGTACCTGCGCGACATCTGGCCGACGGCCGACGAGGTCGACGCGGTGATCGCGTCGTCGATCGACGGCGACATGTTCCGCCGCACCTACGGCGACGTCTTCACCGGCGACGAGCGCTGGCGTGCGCTCGACGTGCCCGACGGCGACCTCTTCGCCTGGGATGCACAGTCGACGTACGTGCGGCAGCCGCCGTACTTCGCCGGCATGTCGCGCGAGCCGGGCGGCGTCGGCGACATCGAGGGCGCCCGTGTGCTCGTCTCGCTCGGCGACTCGGTCACGACCGACCACATCTCGCCCGCCGGCTCGATCCGCCCGGACTCGCCGGCCGGCACGTACCTGACCGAGCACGGCGTCGAGCGGAAGGACTTCAACTCGTACGGCGCCCGCCGCGGCAACCACGAGGTGATGCAGCGGGGCACGTTCGCGAACGTGCGCCTGCGCAACCAGCTCGTCCCGGGCAGCGAGGGCACCTGGACCGTGCACCTGCCCGACGGCGACGAGGGGACGATCTTCGACGTCGCCGAACGCTACCGCGCCGACGGCGTGCCGACGATCGTCCTCGCAGGCAAGGAGTACGGCAGCGGCTCGTCGCGCGACTGGGCGGCGAAGGGGCCGAACCTGCTCGGCGTCCGCGCGGCGATCGCCGAGTCGTACGAGCGGATCCACCGCTCGAACCTCCTGATGATGGGCATCCTGCCGCTGCAGTTCATGCCCGGCGAGTCGCGCGAGTCGCTCGGCCTCACCGGCCGCGAGGAGTACTCGATCGTCGGCGTCGAGAACGGCGAGGCGAGCGAGGTGACCGTGCGCGCCGACGGCAAGGAGTTCCGCGCCCGCGTGCGGCTCGACACGCCGCGCGAGCGCGAGTACGTTCGGCACGGTGGCATCCTCCCGTTCGTGCTCCGCAAGCTCCTCGGCTAGCGCCCCGTCAGGGGATGCCGTTCAGAACCTGGGGCGCGAACACCAAGCGATGGAAGGACGCAGGAAGCGTCCATGGTTCTCCATGGACGCGACCGAGGACGCACCAGCGCGCCGCGTGATCGCGTTCCAGGGACGAACATGTATGCCCTGATGGGGCGCAAATGAGATTCGACCTGCAGGTGCAGGTCGACCATCTGCTCGAGCGGGACGGGTACGTCTCGGACATCTCGCGTGCGCTGCGCTACCGCCCGGAGCTCTTCGGTGGGCCGTTCGCGCAGCTGCTCCAGGACGTGATGAAGGGGCCGTCGCCCTGGACGGAGCCCGAGCGCGAGCTCTTCGCCGCCGCCGTGTCCGCGCAGCGGCAGTGTCCCTTCTGAACGGAGGCCCACGCCGCGGTCGCGGCGTACGCGTTCGCCGAGCCGCACGTCGTCGACGCGATCCTCGCCGACCACCGCGCCGCCCCGCCGCGGCTGCGGCCCGCGCTCGCGTTCGTCGCCGGCGCCGGCTCGCCGCCCGACGAATCGGTCGTCGAGGTGAAGGCCTGCTTCGACGTGATCACGCGGTTCGCGGACACGATCGGAGCGACGCCGCATTCGGAGGCGGGTCTCACGCGCGAGCAGGCGATCGCGCACGAAGGGCGCTTCTATGAGGAGGGGTACGCCGACGAATATGGTGCAGGCGTGACCGACGGCTGGCAGCAGGTGCTGGAGGGGATCATCGGCGCGCCCGGCGCACTGCCGCCCGCGACGCGGGCGGCGATCTTCGAGGGCGACGACCCGCCCGAGCTGGCGCCGCTGCTCGACAAGGTGCGCAAGCACGCGTACCGCATCGTCGACCGCGACGTCGAGGGCCTCGACGTCGACGTCGTCATCGAGGCCTGCCTCGCGGCCGCGCTCGGCGAGGCGCTCCGCGACCGGCAGCGCGCGCTGGAGGCGCTCGGCGAGTGAGGTTCGAGGCGCTCGAGACGATGCGCGACGCGGGCTTCTACGTGTCCGACATCGGCCAGGCGCTGCAGTACCGGCCCGACCTCTTCGGCGGGCCGTTCAGCGCGTTTCTGCAGGAGCTGATGCGCGAGCGTGCATCCGACTGGTCGGTCGGCGAGCGGGAGCTCTTCGCCGCGTTCGCGTCGGCGCTCCGCCAGTGCCCGTTCTGAACGGAGTCGCACGCCGCGGTCGCGGCGTCCGAGATCGGCGACGACGTCGTGCAGGCCGTGATCGCGGATTACGAGCGCGCGCCGATCGGCGAGAAGCTGCGGGCGGCGCTGCACTTCCTCGCGACGCTCGACCCGACGCGCGCCCTCGAGGCCGGCGTGTCGAGGCAGGCGCTGCGCGACGCGGTGGACGTGAAGGCGGCGTTCGACCTGATCACGCGCTTCGCCGACACGATCGGCGCCACGCCGGGATCGCAGCGCGGCCTGTCGCACGACGAAGTGCTGGCCGGCGGCGTGCGCTTCTACGAGCGTGGCTACGTCTCCTAGGCCGCTCCGCAACCGCGTCACGCCGTTCTCCGACCTCGTCGCCGATCCGGGGCGCGGGCTCGTCTACGGCAACCGCGGCTGCCTGCACGACGCCGCGGGGACGATCCGCCGGCGCTACAACGGCAAGCGCTGGATCGCGTGCAGGCTCGAGTTCAAGGGCTGGTACCGCTCGCCGCTCATGCAGCCCGGCAGGTTCACGGAGCTCTTCTTCCTCGACGAGGCGACGGCGTTCGCCGCCGGCCATCGCCCGTGCGCGCTCTGCCGCCGGGAGGACGACAACGCGTTCCGCGAGCTCTGGGGCGACCGTCCCGGAGCCGACGCGATGGATGCCGTCCTGCACGAGGAACGCCTCGCTCCTCGCCGCACGGTCGCGCTCGACGACCTGCCGGACGGGACGTTCGTCAGCCGCGACGGCGACGCGCACCTCGTGCTCGGCGACCGGCTGCTCCGCTGGTCGCCGGGCGGCTACGTCGCCTCGTCGCCGCGCGACTCGGGCGAGGCCGTCCTCCTGACGCCGCCGACGTTCGTGCGCATCCTGCGTGCCGGCTGGAGCGGCGCCGTGCCGCTGCTGCATCCCTCGGCCGTCGCCTAGCGCGCCGCGTACGCGTCGTCGCAGAGTGGCAGCAGCCGCTCCGCGTAGGCGCGCGCGGCGGCGAGCGCAGGACCGCGCGGCAGCGCGAGGCCGGTCGTGCCGAACGGGATCAGCGTGCACGTGAACGAGCCGCTGCGGGCGTCGACGACCGACGGCACAGCGCCGCCCTCGTACCCCCACTTCGCAAGCCGTCGCCGCTTCGAGAGCCACCGGAACGTCCCGTAGCCGCGGTCGCCGCGATGGTCCCAGAGCATCGAGTCGCCGTCGTCGATCCGCAGGAAGACCTGGACACCGGCGCTCCCGTCGCGCGCCGTGAACGTGCAGTCGGCGTCGCCGCCGAGCCGGATCGGCGCCGGCGGCGTCGTGAACAGCGGGCGCACGTGCTCGAGGCGGATCGATCGGCAGAGGTGGCGGTACACGGCCTCGCTCGGCGGCCGGCCCGACGGCACGCTCAGGAGCAGGATCGCCAGCATGCGGGCTCCGGTCACGTCCCGTGAGACGCGACCGCCGCCGTCGAGTCGGACCCGTTCGCCGACCGGCGAACCGGACATGTCCGGCAACCAGGTTGCGGGACGTGGCTGTTTAGTACAGGCCTTCGCGGCGGGCGTACCGCTCGGCCCGCTCGCGCTCGTATGCCTCGAGGTCGAGGGCCGGGTCGCTGACGGCGCGGAGCACCTCGCCCGTCGTCGGCATCGCTGCGGGGTCGACGTGCTTCTCGCCGTTCCAGAGGTCGGAGCGGATGAAGGCCTTCGAGCACTGCGTGTACGCCTCTTCGACGGCGACCAGGAGGCCGAGCTTCGGCGTCTTGCCCTCCACCGCCGACGGCCCGAGCAGCTCGGGATCGTCGACGACCGTGGCGGAGCCGTTGACGCGGAACGACTCGCCGACGCCCGGCACGAGGAAGAGCAACGCGATCCGGCCGGTCTCGAGCACGTTCCGCAGCGTGTCGGCGATGCGGTTGCCGGGGCGATCCGGGATCAGCAGCGTCCGCTCGTCGACGATGCGGACGAAGCCGGCCGGGTCGCCGCGCGGCGAGACGTCGAGCCGCCCGTCGGCGCTCGAGGTCGCGACGCAGACGAACGGCGACTCCTCGATGTAGCGCCGGAAGAAGTCGTTCAGGCGGTCGGCGACCTTGCCCGCGACGAGGTCGCTGGGCGCGCCGATCACATCTCGGAGCTGCGACTCGGTCTCGACCGCCACGCTGCGAGCCTAGCGTCCGCCTCGGCCTCGATGCGATCCTCGTCGACCCGCTCGGCTCGCTGCAGCTCGACGCAGACGCGGTGGGCGATCGCGCCGAAGAGCACCGGTCCGACGAAGACGAACACCCTGTAGAACCAGATCTGGCCCGTGTACGGGATGCCGAGCGTCAGGTCGACCCGGTCGGACGAGCCGGCGACGAAGACGAGCACGACCCAGGTGATCATCCCGATCCCGATCGCCGTGCGGAGCGGGTTGTCGCGCGGCCGCTCCAACACGTTGTGCCAGCCCGCATCCCCCGTGAGCTTCCGCTCGAGCGCCGGCCAGAAGTAGAGGAAGCCGATGACGACGAGCGGAAAGAGCGCACCGCCCCAGAACGGGTTCGGGACCAGCGTGTACTTCCCGATCACGAGGTCGAAGCCGGGGACGAGCCGCAGCGCGCCGATCAGCCAGCCGAGGTACCAGTCCGGCTGCGCGCCGTTCGTGCCGTCGTAGACGTGATACGGGCCCCATTGCCAGATCGGGTTGATCTGCACGAGCCCGCCGAGCAGGAAGCACACGCCGGCCACCGCGAACAGCAGGCCGACCGATCGCGGCGTCTGCCCCGGGAAGGTCGGCACGCCCACGAGGACACGGTTCGATTGCGAGCGCCGCTGCCGGAACTGCGTGTGGTGGCGGAACGCGACGAACAGCAGGTGCGCCGTCAGCAGCATGCCGATGACGATCGGGAAGATCAGCACGTGCGCGATGTACATGCGCGGCCACAGCACGTGCTGCCCCGGGTACGGCCCGTGGAAGAGCCAGCTCATGATGTTCGCGCCGACGAACGGGATCGAGAGCCCGACCGAGTAGCCGATGACGAGACCCATGCCGCTCAGCAGGTCGTCGACCATCGAGTAGCCGAGATACGCCTCGAGCAGCGACAGCATGAGCATCGTCACGCCGAGGCCCCAGATCAGCCCGCGCGGCCGGCGGTACGCGCCGGTGAAGAAGACGCGGAAGAGGTGGAGGATGATCGCGACGAGGAAGACGTTCGCCGCCCAGTGGTGTGTCTGCCGGATCAGCAGACCGGCCTTCACGTTGAGCGAGATGTCGACGACCGACTTGTACGCCTCGCTCATGTGCTGCCCTTGCAGCGGTGCGTAGGTCCCGTGGTAGACGACGTCGTGCGACGAGTCGACGAAGAAGAACGTCAGGTAGACGCCGGTCGCGACGAGCACCATGAACGCGTACAGCGCGACCTCTCCGAGCAGGAACGACCAGTGGTCCGGGAAGAGGTAGCGCAGGACCTTGCGCAGGATCGGAGCGCTCGCGGTGCGCCTGTCGACGGCCCCGACGACCTTCCGCGTGATGCTCACGGCGTCGGCTTCCTGTTGCGGACGCCCCACCACGACGGCCCGACGGCTTCGTCGAAGTTCCCCTTCGCACGGAGGAAGCCCTTCGAGTCGACGGTCAGCGGCAGCATCGGCAGCGCGCGGCCGGCAGGCCCGAACGTGACCGAGCCGCCGCTCGCCGGATCGAACGTCGAGTAGTGGCAGGGGCAGACGAGCGCCGGCCGCGGCTCGTCGGGCGCGAACGTCGGCACGCGGTACATCGCGATCGCGCAGCCGGCGTGCGTGCAGATCTTCGAGTAGGCGACGATCCCGCCCGCGTCGTAGCCCTGCAGGTCGGGCGGCAGCTTCAGCTGCGAGACGGGGAGCTTGACGACGACGAGCGACGCGCCGAGCTCCTCCTTGTCGGCGCCCTCCGCGAAGGCGGTGTAGAAGCTCTTCTCCTCGATGTCGGCGGCGCGGTAGGGCCTGCCGTCCTCGTCGACGAGGCGCCGGCCGCGCGTCCACGGCGTGCCGAAGTACTCCTTGACACGGAGCAGCGGGCCGAACGACACCGCCGGCGTCGCCGCCGCGGTCGCGAGCCCGCCGCCGGCGACGAGGAGGCCGAGCTTGAAGAAGCGCTGCCTCGTCAGACGGGCGCCCGCCGCCTCGACGACGGTCGAGATCGCGTCGACCTCGCCGACGTGCTCCTCCGGCGGATATTCCTCGACAAGCTCCTCGGTGACGACGAGCCTCAGCCCGGTGATCACCATCGCCGCCGCGAAGCAGAGGAGCGCCAGCCCGAGCGCGAGGCCGAGGAACTGCGTCTGGTGCGGGATCGAGTCGATCGCGTAGACGACGACGAACGCGGCGCCGAACGCCCCGGCGGCGAAGAGGAGGAGGATCGCCCACGTCTCGGCGCCGATGTCCCGGCGTCTAGGCACGGAGCCGCTTCCCGATGATCAGACACGTACCGACGAGCGCCGCGCCGGCGACGAACCACGACACGAGCCCCTCGGGGATCGGGCCGATGTTGCCGAGCGCCCAGCCGCCGGCGTTGTCGGGGTGCTGCGCGTACTGGACGTAGCGGACGATCGAGTCGAGCTGCCGATTCGAAATCGCCCGCTCGGAGAAGCTCGGCATCACGTACGGCCCGATGCGAACCGCCTCGGCGACCTGCGTCGCCGTCGCGTCGCCGAGCGCGGGCGGGACGGCGTTCGTCACGTAACCGCCCTGCGCGACGATCTGGTGGCAGCCGGCGCAGTGCGAGCGGAAGAGCGTCATCCCCTCGGACACGCTGCCCCGCGCCGGCTGCGGCGCCGGCACCGCCGGTCCCTTCCCGAGCGACGCGACGTAGCCGATCAGCGCGTCGATCTCCGCCGGGCCGAGCAGGTGCTCCGACCGCCGCGGCTGCAGCCCGCTGCGCTTCAGCGGCATGTAGCCGGTGCGGAGGTAGAAGTCCGCGGCCAACGCGCCGACGCCGACGAGCGAGGGCCCGTCCTCGGTCCCGGCGGCGTCCGGCCCGTGACACGAGGCGCAGTAGCGGCCGAAGAGCGCCTTGCCGTTCGCGGCGGCGGCGACGGGGACGATCGCGAGGGCGGCGAGGACGACGGCGAGCGCTCTCACGACTGGCGGCATGCCTGGTCGAAGACGGTCGCGATCCCCGTCTCGAGGATGATCGCGAGGAAGACGAGATTCCCGAGCACGGACGCAGCGGCGAAGAAGTGGATGCGGCCGAGCGGCGACGCCTCGTGCTCGTCGACGCCGGCGGTGCGCCGGAAGACGACGGCCGATGCCGCGAGCGACGCGCCCACGACGAGCGCGCCGGCGACCGTCAGCCCGAGCTCGATCGCGTCGTGCGGCAGCCCCCACCGTGCGCTCGCCGGGTTGCACTGTGCCGTCGACTCGCCCAGCCCGAGCAGGAACTCCGCGAACCACACCGGGCCGCCGACGAGGAGGCCGAACCATTGCAGCTGCGAGAGGCGCCGGACGCTCATCGCACGAAGGAGGGCGAGAGGACGGTGAGCGTGACGACGAACGTCAGGACGTCGACCGCGTACCAGTAGACGGCGATCGCGCGGAGCGCGCGCCGGCGGTACGGCGTCAGCCCGCCGAGCAGCTTGCCCAGGATCCACACGTCGAGCAGGAGCCCGATCGCGACGTGGGCATGGTCGGCGCCGAGCAGCGTGTAGTACAGCGACCCGTACGAGCTCTGCTGCGGCGTGAACGTCGAGAGGTCGCCGTCGAACTGCCGCACCTCGAGCGCGAAGTACGCGGCCTGCAGGGCGAGCGCGGCGAGCAGCCACCGCTTCGGCGTCGCGGATCGCGACGCGAGCCAGATCGGCGCCGACGTCGCGAGCAGCAGACCCAGCAGCACGAGCGGCACGAGCAGCTCGGGGCGCGGGACACCTGCCGGCGGCCACGGATCGTTCTTGAAGCGGAGGTAAACGTACGAG
>JBEQUF010000268.1:0-3797 GCA_040349295.1 Actinomycetota bacterium
CGAGGGCATCGTGCAGCACCAGGTCGAGGTCGGCGGCGGCGTCATGCCCGCCTTCAAGGGGACCTTGAGCGACGCGCAGATCCAGGCCGTCGCCAAGTACGTGTCGTCGGTCGCCGGGAAGTAACCCGGTGCAGGTCCGGCGCGCGCGTCCGGCGGACGCCGCGGCGATCGCGGAGGCCCACGTGCGCTCGTGGCAGCAGGCGTACGAGCACGTCTTCGGCGCCGAGAAGCTCGAGGCGCTGAACACGGAGGCGCGCACGCGCCTGGCCGAGCAGGCGATCGCGGAGGCGGACGTCGCGGTCGCCGAGGACGACGAGGGGGGCGTCGTCGGCTTCGCCTACGTCCGCGAGTCGCGCGACGTCGAGGGCGAGGGGGAGCTGTGGGCGATCTACTGCGTCGCAGAGGCCTGGGGCACCGGGGCCGGCACGGCGCTCATGGACTGGGCCAAGGAGGCGTTGCGGCGCCGCAGGGACGTCGCGACGCTCTGGGTGCTGGAGGACAACCCGCGGGCCCGGCGCTTCTACGAGCGCGAGGGCTGGACGCTCGACGGCGAGGCGAAGACCGACAGATTCCTCGGCGTCGACGTCGGCGAGGTCAGGTACCGGCTGCGATTGCGCTGAGCGCGTCGACGACCTCGGCGAGCGGCCGGGTGGCGTCGAGCTCGTGGGTGCAGGTCGCCCGCAGGAGCGGCTCGACCGTCCGGACGTGCTCGAGGATCAGGGTGCGCTCCGCGTCCGACTTGCCGTAGTCGTTCGTCGTGCGCGCCGCGATCCGCTCCAGCAGGACGGCGGCCGGGGCGCTGAGGAGGACGACGGCGTCGAAGCGGTCGTAGAAGCTCCCCTGGTTCTCGACGGTGCCGGAGACGACGAGCGGCCGCTCGCCTTCCTCGGCGAGGAGCGCCGCCATCCGTGCGGCGTCCCACGTGGCCCCGTCGCCCCAGCCGGGCTCGTCGGTGTCGACGACGCGGCAGCCGCGCTCCGCCAGCGCCCTGAGAGCGCTCGACTTGCCGGTGCCGGACATGCCGGTGACGAGGATCCGGCGCGTCACGCGTCGTGGACGGGCACGGCGACGCGGGCGCGCACCGCGTCCGCGATCCCGTCGCCGCCGACGACCAGCACCTCGTCGGCGCCGAACGTCCGCAGCGCGTCCTCGACGGCGAGCACCGGGTCGTCCGCCCCGACCTCGCCGCGGATGGTGCGCCCGTCGCGCGCGAGCGCCTGCACGAGCGCACGGGACGTCTCCTCGGCGGCCGAGCGCCGGTCGTCGACGGCGCCGGTCAGCGACTCCGTCGGCGTCGCGAGCGCCGGCACGACCACGAGGACGTCCGTGACCGCGTCGGGGATCCTGACCGAGGACGAGCCGGGCGGGGCGAGGACGAGGATGCGGTGCATGCCGGCCGGTGTCGAGGAGTCGAGGCGCGGCGGCTGCTCGGCGGCGCCCGGCGTCGGCTCCTGCAGCAGCCACCAGACGATGCCCGCCACGGCGACGACCGCGACGCCGACTCCGACCCAGGTGTCGATCCAGGCGCCGAGCGCGATCAGCACCGCCCCGCCGATGACGACGAGGAGGAACTTGAACATCTGGTCTTCGCTGCGGAACGGGTTCCGGGCCATGGTCGGCCTATACCCGGCCTCAGAGGATGTACACCGTCAGGAAGACGAGGATCCACATCACGTCGACGAAGTGCCAGTAGATCCCGCCGATCTCGACCCCGTGGTGGTGATCGGGCGAGAAGTGCCCGCGGAAGGCTCGGATCGTCATGAAGAGCAGGATCGTCAGGCCGACGAAGACGTGGCAGCCGTGGAGGCCCGTCAGGCAGAAGAAGATCGTCGGGAACGCGCCGTTCGACGTGTTGAAGCCGATGCGCAGGTACTCGACGACCTGGGTGATGAGGAACGTCAGGCCCATCAGGAACGTCAGCAGCAGGCCGGCGCGGAGCCCGAACACGTTGCCGCGCTTGATCGACGTCTGCGCCCAGTGCATCGTGAACGAGCTCGTCACGAGGATGCACGTGTTGATGAACGCCATGTAGACCGGCAGGTGGTACGGCGGCGTCGGCCACTGCACGCCGTTGACGACGCGCACGAAGAAGTAGGCCGTGAAGAACGCGCCGAAGAGCATGATCTCCGACCCGATGAAGAGGTACATGCCGAGAATCGACGGCGAGATCCGCGATGAGAAGTGCGGCTCGGGCGGATGCTCGTGGTGATGATCGAGATGCGCTTCGGCGTGTGCGACCACTAGACGTTCACTCCTGTCGGGACTTCGGACTGGACGTGCTCGACCGGGACCTTGGCGTCGGCGCGCAGGCGCTCGACGAGATTGCGGCGCATCCAGCCGGAGCGCTCGTTCGGGAAGGTCGAGACGATGATCTCGTCGACGCGCTCGTCCTCGAGCGTCTGCAGGACGGCCGTGTACGGATCGGGATGCGAGATCTGGCCGTGGACGTTGAGGCCGTCGCCGCGCAGCCGGCCGACGGCGCGCAGGAGGCGCTTCTCGGCGTCCTCGTAGGAGCCTTCGCTGTCGCCCTGCGGGGAGATGATCAGGAAGCCCGCCGGGCCCTCGGTGGCGCGCGACCGGATCTTCTCGAGCAGCGGCTCGGAGAGGACCGTCTGGTTCGCGACGACGAGCACGTTCTTCTGGCCGTCCTCGGCGTCGAGGTCGACGACGACGTGCTGGAACGGCAGGTCGCCGGCGACGCGGCGCATCTGGTCGACGGCGTTCCGACGCAGCCACCCCGACTTCTGCACCGTGTGCGTCGAGACGACCACTTCGTCCGGCTCGATCTGGTCGATCGCGTCGCGGAGCGCCGACACCGGGTCGGTCTCGGTGACGACGCCCTCCGCCGGGATGCCGTGCTCGCGCAGGAGGTCGAGCGTCCTATCGAGGCGGCGGCGCGCCGACGCGCGGCGCGTGTCGTAGTAGACGACGTAGCCCTGCCGCGGCTGGTTGACCGGAGCGACGACGACGACGTAGACGTCCTCGTCCCTGCCCTTCTCCTCCAGCAGGTCGGTGAGCGACCGCGACGCGGCCGTCTCGTTCGCGACGACGACGATCGTGTGCCGACGATCCTCGCGCATCACGTCGCTCAAGCTGGGACCTCCGCCTCCGTCGCGCGGGACGGCGTCAGCACCGCGTGCACCGCGCCGGGCACGCCGTACTCGTACGGAGAGCCGACGACCTGCGGGATCTCGGTGAAGTTGAAGGTCGGCGGGGGAGAGCTGACCTGCCACTCGAGCGTCATCGCGCGCCACGGGTTCGCGGGCGCGATCTCGCCGTGCCGCCAGCTCGTGATCATGTTGTAGAGGAACACGAGCACCGACGCGCCGAGCGCGAACGACGACAGCGAGATGAACATGTTCCAGGCGGCGAACTTCGGCGCGTAGTCGGCGACGCGGCGCGGCATCCCCTCCACACCGATCAGGTGCATCGGGAAGAACGTCATGTTGAACGAGACGAACGTCAGCCAGAAGTGGAGCTTCCCGAGCTTCTCGTTGTACATCCGCCCGGTCATCTTCGGGAACCAGTAGTACATCCCGGCGAAGATCGTGAACACGGAGCCGCCGAACAGCACGTAGTGGATGTGGGCGACGATGAAGTACGTGTCGCTGACGTGGATGTCGATCGGCACGGCGCCGAGCATGACGCCCGAGAGGCCGCCGATCACGAACATCGACAGGAAGCCGAGCGCGAACAGGAACGGCGTGTTGAAGTGCAGCTTCCCGTTCCAGATCGTCGCGAGCCAGCTGAAGATCTTGATGCCGGTCGGGACGGCGATCAGGAGCGTCGTGATCATC
>JBEQUF010000274.1:0-8567 GCA_040349295.1 Actinomycetota bacterium
GCGCCTCCACCGCGGTGCCGAGGACGACGGCGACTGCGAGCCTCCGCGACCGCCAGAGCGTGAGGGCGAGCGCGACGAGGAACGACGCCGGCAGCGTCACGACGTTGGCTGCGATCGACCAGCCGTTGCCCCAGTGCGTCCCCCAGAGCGGCACGAGCGCGTCGGCCAGGCTCGACTCCTGGTTGCTGAACGTCGCGCCGGGCATCAGGTGGTCGACGCTCCACTGGTCGAGGCCGGTGCAGACGCCGGTCGCGACGAGGATCGCGAGCAGGACGAACGCGCTAAGGCACGCGAACGCGAAGCGCATGCGGCACCACCTCGAACCGTGCGGGCGTCGTCCCGACCTGCTCGCCGTCCAGCTCGATCGGCAGCCGCTCCGGCGCGTCGACGGCGACGCTCGACGAGCGCAGCAGCTCGACCTTCGGATGTGCGAGGTACGTGCCCTTGTAGATCTTCGGCGCCGTCGTGACGAAGTCGCGCTTGTTCACGTCGCCGATCAGGACGACGTCGAAGGCGCCGTCGTCCGGCTCCGCGTCCGGTGCGAGCAGCATGGCGCCGCCGTGCCACTTGCCGTTCGCGACGATCACGTCGTGCATCGCGCCGGTCCTCGTCGTGCCGTCCGCGAGCTCGACGGTGACCGGCGTGTTCCGCCATTCGAAGAAGACGCGCGTCAGCGCGTAGAAGTACGTCGCCTTTCCCCCGAGCGGCTTCGGCATCCCGTTGACGCGCGCGGCGACGGCGCCGCTCATCCCGACGCTGCCGACGTTGACGTAGAAGCGGACGCCTCGGCTGTGCTCGACCCGTCCGACGTCGATCGTCCGCGTCGCCTCGCCGGCCGCGACGCCGACCGCGTCCTCGAACCGGTTCGGGATGCCGTAGGTGCGCACGAAGTCCATGCCCGTGCCGATCGGGATCGTCGCGAGGACCGGCCGCTCGCCGGCGCGCTGCATCAGGCCGTTCACGACCTCGTTCAGCGTCCCGTCGCCGCCGACCGCCACCACGACGTCGGCGTCCACGGCGGCCGCCACCTCGATCAGGTGGCCGGCACGCTCGGAGTAGATCGTCTCGCCGTCGAGGCCGAGGCCGGCCGCCCGGTGGGCGAGCGCGGCCCAGACCTTGCCGGTCCTGCCGTTGTCGGACGCCGGGTTGACGAGGAAGACGACGCGGCTCAAGCGGTGACGGTCGCGAGCGCGACGCGGGTCATCCGGTCGACCGCAGCCCGCAGCTCCTCGTCGGTGATGCGCGTGAAGACGCCCTCGACGACGATGTCGCTGACGGTCAGCAGACACCCGGCGTGGACGTCGCGCACCTTGCCGATCCCGCCGATCGCGGCGACGGTGAAGAGGGCCGACGCCTCCATCTCGACGGCGAGCACGCCGCGCTGCGACCAGCGCTCGTACTGCCCGCTGTCGGCGTTGTAGAAGACGTCGCTCGAGACGATCGGGCCGACGTGCATCGGCTGCCCCATCTCCTTCGCCGAGTGGACGGCGCCGTGGATGAGCTCCCAGGACGCGGTCGGGCAGTGCGGCTCGTTCTGCACGAGGTGCATCGCCGTCGAGTCGGCCGGAACCGCGGTCAGGGCGACGATCAGGTCGCCGAGCGCGTGGTGCGGCTGCAGCCCGCCGCAGGTGCCGACGCGCATCAGCCGCTTGCAGCCGAGCTGGATGAGCTCCTCGAAGACGATCGTGGCGCCGGGGCAGCCCATGCCCGTCCCCTGGACGGAGACCGGCTTGCCCTCGTACGTGCCCGTGAAGCCGAGCAGCCCGCGCTCGCCGTTCACCTGCTTCACGTCGTCGAAATACGTCTCGGCGATGTACTTGGCCCGGAGCGGGTCACCGGGAAGGAGGACGGCCTCGGCGTACTCGCCGGGCTCGGCGCGAAGGTGGATTGGCATGCGTCGACCCTACCTTGTCGAATAATCCGACCCGTGCGTCTTGTGTCGCCCACCACCCAGCAGGTCCTGGCCTTCTGCGAGGAGGAGCCGATCGAGCGTGTGTTCCTCGAGGACATCGCGCGGCGGGGCCTCGGACGGTTCAACGCCGTCGAGGACGACGGGCGCCTCGTCTCGCTCTGCCACGTCGGCGCGAACGTCGTTCCGTCGGGCGTGCGGTGCGCGACGTTCGCGGACGCCGCGGTGCGCGGGCAGGCGCGGATGATCATCGGCGAGGAGTCCGCGGTCGACGAGCTGTGGGGCGCGGCCGCGTTCCGGATGCCGAAGCCGCGCGACGACCGGCCCGGCCAGCCGGTCTACGTCCTCGACGCAGTGCCCGAGCCGGGGGAGACGGGTCTCCGCGCGGCGACGCTCGCCGACCTCGACCGGCTCGTGCCCGCCTGCGCGGCGGCGCACTACGAGGAGATCGGGATCGATCCGCTGCAGCGCGACCCGGAGGGCTTCCGCTGGCGCACGCGCGCCCAGATCGACGAAGGGCGGTCCTGGGTCTGGCTCGACGGCGAGGGCGTGATCCGCTTCAAGGCGGAGGCCTCGGCGTGGACGCCGAGCGCCGTGCAGCTGCAGCAGGTCTGGGCCGACCCGTCGGCGCGGCGCCGCGGCTACGCGTCCCGCGCGCTCCGCGACCTCTGCCGGCTGCTGCTCGAGCACGTGCCGACCGTGTGCCTCTTCGTCCGTCCCGAGAACGCGCCCGCGCTCGGGCTCTACGAGTCGATCGGCATGCAGAAGACGATCAGCTACCGCTCGCTCATCTTCTAGCTTTACCGAGCGCTTACGAAGCGCCTGTTGCCGCATTACGCAACGGGTCGATGGTCGGCACATGAAGCGGTTCGTCGTGCTCGCGGCACTCGTCTTCGCCTCGTCGGCCCATGCGGCGCCCGGCCTCCTCCTCGGCGTCGACGACGACTCGCTCAAGTGGTACGGCCACACGCAGTCGCTGCTCTCGATCTACGGCACGCTCGGGCTCGGCGCCGTCCGCGTGACGCTGGACTACCCCGCCGACGCGCAGGAGCGGACCGAGCTGCAGCGGATCAACCAGGCGAGCCGCCGGACGCGCGTGATCCTCGCCGTCACCGGCGCCGCAGCGACCCCGCCCCTCGACGACGCCTCGCGCGCCGCCTACTGCGGCTACATCGCCTCCGTCCTGCGCCGGCTCCCGCTCGTCCACGACGTGGCGATCTGGACGGAGCCGAACTCGACGACGTTCTGGCAGCCCGGCCGGGGCGCCGCGGCCGCCTACGAGTCGCTCCTCGCCGCCTGCTACGACGCGATCCACGCCGTCCAGCCCCAGGCGAACGTGATCGCGACGAGCGCGCCGCACGCGCGCCCGGGCGACTGGTACGCGGCGCTCGGGCGCGCGTACCGCGCCAGCGGCCGGACGCTGCCGATCTTCGACACGATCGGCCACAACGCCTATCCGCAGAGCTCGAGCGAGTCGCCGCTCGCGAGGCACAAGCACTCGATCGACGAAGGGGACGTCGACCGCCTGACCGCCGTGCTCCAGAAGGCCTTCGGCGCCGTGCCGCCGGTCTGGTACCTCGAGGACGGCTTCCAGGCGGTGGAGGCGTCGCCGCTCTACAGCGGGACGGAGACCGACCGCCGTCCCGTCTCCGAGGAGCAGCAGGCCGTCCAGCTGACGAAGGCGGTCGAGCTCGCCTACTGCCAGCCCGGCGTGACCGGATTCTTCAACTTCGAGCTCCGGGACGACGCGTCGCTCGCCGGGTGGCAGTCCGGCCTCCTCCGGCCCGACTGGAGCGCGAAGCCCGCCTTCACCGCGTATCTCCAGGCAATCGCCGCCGTCCGGGCGGGCACGGTCGACTGCGGTCAACTGTCGCCGTGAATCCCTGAACGGGTGATCGGCGCCGCCCGGAACCGAGCCGATGCTCCGGCTGGTGCGAATCAAGCGTCTAGTTGCGGCGACGCTCGTCTGCGCCTCGGTCGTCCTCGGCGTCTCGCTGCTCGCCGGGAGCGGTCGGGCCGCCTCGAGGCCGTCCACACGTCACTCCTGCTCCGCGGCGGACAAGCAGTTCCTGCAGACCGTCTCGCAGAACATGACCCAGCTCGGCTACTGGTCGGACGAGCTGCTCTCGAACGACGCGACGCCGGCGCTCGTCGTCAGCCAGGCGAAGTCGGAGTCGGCGCAGGTCCAGGCGACGCGACCGCTCGATCCCTCGCTCCGGCTCGCGCGCAGCCTGCTCGCCGGGATGTTCACCGAATACGCGGCCGCCGTGCACGCGAAGGCGAAGGGCGGCGACGCCGGCAGGCACATGGGCAAGGCGTACCAGTTCGCGAACGTCATCCACGACGTGCTCGTCACCGCGCAGCCGGCGCTGACGCCGATGGGCTGCGACGTCTCGCCGCTCCTCCAGGCGTAACAATCCGGGCGTGCTCGAAGCACGCGTCGAGTCCTTCATCCGCGAACACGGCCTCATCGAGCCGGCCGGCGAGGTGGCGTGCCTCGTCTCGGGCGGCGCCGACTCGACCGCGCTCTGGCACATCCTGCGGGAGCTCGGCTACCGCGTCTCGGCCGTGCACGTGAATCATGGCCTCCGCGGCGCCGAGTCGGAGGAGGACGCGCGCTTCTGTCGCGAGGCGCTCGGGGCGGAGGTGGTCGAGCTGCGCGGCGCCGGCACCGAGGAGGAGCTGCGCGACCGCCGCTACTCCGTCGCCGTCGGCCGGCTGCGCGCGACGGGGCACACGGCTTCCGACCAGGTCGAGACGATCCTGTTCCGCATCGCCTCGCGCGGCGCGGCCACGGGCATGGCGCCGCGGCGCGACGACGGCGTCGTCCATCCGCTGCTCGCCGTCTGGCGGGACGAGACGGAGGCCTACTGCCGTGAACGGGGCCTTCCCTTCCGCACCGACTCGTCGAACGCCGCGACGAAGCGCGGCCTGCTGCGCGAGCGGGTCCTGCCGCTCCTCCGCGAGCTCCATCCCGCCGCCGACGAGAACGTCCTGCGCCTCCTCGACGCGCGCGAGACGCTGCCGCCGCCGCTCGCCGAGCTCCTCCGCTCGCCCGCCGGCTCGAAGCGCGTCGACCTCGGCGGCGGCGTGATGGCGGTGCGCGAGCACGAGCGGCTCTGGCTCGAGCGCGGCCCGGTCGCGCTGATCGGCACCGTGCGCTGGGGGCCGTGGCGGATCACCGCCCGCAGGTCCGGGCTGAACGTGCGAGGATGGAGGCCCGGCGACCGGCTCGCCGGCCGAACGAAGAAGATCCAAGACGTGTTCGTCGACGCCAAGATCCCGCGTTCCGACCGAGAAGGGTGGCCGCTCGTCGTGCAGGGCGACGAGGTGATCGCCGTGCCCGGGATCGTCGAGCACCCGGAGGTGGAAGCTGTCCGCGACTGAGCTCGAGCGCGCCGTCACCGACGTGCTGATCGACGAGGAGTCGCTGCAGCGGCGGATCGCGGAGGTCGGGGAGGAGATCTCCGCCGACTACGCAGGCAAGGACCTGCTCCTGATCGGCGTCCTCAAGGGCGCGGTCTTCTTCATGTCCGACCTGATGCGGTCGCTGACGATTCCCTGTGAGATCGACTTCATGGCGATCTCGAGCTACGGCGACTCGACCGACTCGTCGGGAGTTGTCCGGATTCTCAAGGACCTCGACATCAACATCGAGGGCCGCGACGTCCTCGTCGTCGAGGACATCATCGACTCGGGTCTGACGCTCTCCTATCTGATGCGGAACCTCGAGGCCCGGGAGCCCGCGAGCCTGGAGATCTGCGCCCTTTTGACGAAGCCGGAGCGCCGGGAGATCGAGGTGCCCGTCCGCTACGTGGGCTTCGAGATCCCCAATCGCTTCGTGATCGGCTACGGCCTCGACTTCGCCGAGCGGTACCGGAACCTGCCCTACGTGGGCGTCCTGGACCCCTCGCTCGTCCCGTAACCGGGGATCCGAAATCGGGGTTGAAGCAGTAACCCTGCTGGTACCCTCATCCACAGAGCTCTGTGAATCGTTTCTTCCGTAGCGCGCTCTTCCCGCTGATCATCATCGCAGCGCTGGTCTGGCTGGCCTTGCAGACGCTCGGGAGCCACGGTCCGAAGGTGACGAAGCAGACGACCGCGTGGGTCTTCCACGAGGTGAAGGTCGGCCACGTCGACCCGCAGACGCCCGTCACGATCGATCCGAACAAGCAGTCGATCTCGCTGACGACCACCGACGGCAAGAAGTACAGCGTCCACTACGCGACGCCGCAGTCGGAGGAGGCGCTCGAGCAGCTGATGCTGAAGCACGGCGTCGACTTCAACTCGAAGGGCGTCGGCTCGTCGCCGTGGTGGTCGATCCTCACCGGTCTGCTGCCGTTCGTCCTCCTGTTCGGCTTCTGGATCTTCCTGATGAACCAGGTCCAGGGCGGCGGCTCGAAGGTGATGAGCTTCGGCAAGTCGCGCGCGAAGCGGATGACGCCGGACGCGCCGAAGATCGGCTTCAAGGACGTCGCCGGCGTCGACGAGGCCGTCGAGGAGCTGCACGAGATCAAGGAGTTCCTCGAGAACCCGAAGAAGTTCCAGGCGCTCGGCGCGCGCATCCCGAAGGGTGTGCTGCTGTACGGGCCGCCTGGCACCGGCAAGACGCTGCTTGCACGCGCCGTCGCCGGCGAGGCGGGCGTGCCGTTCTTCTCCATCTCCGGCTCGGACTTCGTCGAGATGTTCGTCGGCGTCGGCGCCTCCCGCGTGCGCGACCTGTTCGAGCAGGCGAAGCAGGCCGCCCCGTGCATCGTCTTCATGGACGAGATCGACGCTGTCGGCCGCCACCGTGGCGCCGGCCTCGGCGGCGGTCACGACGAGCGCGAGCAGACGCTCAACCAGCTGCTCGTCGAGATGGACGGCTTCGAGATGAAGGACAACATCATCCTCATCGCCGCCACGAACCGCCCGGACATCCTCGACCCGGCGCTGCTCCGCCCGGGCCGCTTCGACCGGCAGATCGTCGTCGACCGTCCCGACCGCGTCGGCCGCCGCAAGATCCTCGAGGTGCACACGAAGGGCAAGCCGCTCGCGCCGGAGATCGACCTCGACACGCTCGCGTCGGGGACGCCGGGCTTCACGGGCGCCGACCTCGCGAACCTCGTCAACGAGGCCGCGCTCCTCGCGGCGCGCCGCGGCAAGAAGATCGTCGAGCAGGACGAGCTCGAAGAGGGGATCATGCGCGTCATCGCCGGTCCCGAGAAGAAGGCACGGCTCCTGTCGGAGCACGAGCGGAAGATCACCGCGTACCACGAGATGGGCCACGCGCTCGTCGGCCACTTCCTCGAGTTCACGGATCCGGTGCACAAGATCACGATCGTGTCGCGCGGCCAGGCGCTCGGCCTGACGATCTCGCTGCCGACCGAGGATCGCTACCTGACGACGCGCACGGCGCTCATGCACCAGATGGCGATGACGCTCGGCGGCCGCGCCGCCGAGGAGATCGTCTTCCACGAGGTGACGACCGGCGCCGCGAACGACCTCGAGCGCGTCACGTCGACGGCCAAGTCGATGATCATGCGCTTCGGCATGAGCGAGAAGCTCGGCCCCCGGGTGCTCGGGCGCGGCCACGACCAGCCGTTCCTCGGCCGCGACTACGGCGCCGAGGCCGACTACTCCGAGGAGATCGCGCGCGAGATCGACGACGAGATCCGTCGCGTCATCGAGGAGGCGCACGAGCTGGCCCTGCAGGTGCTCCGCGAGCACATGGACCAGCTGCACCAGATCTCGATCCTGCTGATCGAGCGCGAGACGATCGACAAGGACCAGTTCGAGCGGCTGCTCGCCGGCGAGGACGAGGCATCCGTCTTCCCGGACGAGCCTGCACCGGCCGAGACGCCGGCGCCGTCGACCGACGAGCCGAAGCGCGAGCCGCAGCGGCGCCCGCGGCCGTTCCCGCTCCCGGGGGCGACCATGCAGCCGCCGCCCGATCCGGCGAAGGGCTAGCGCCCTCGTGCAAACCGATTGCACTGCAATCGGTTTGCGGCCGTAGAGGAGCTCCGCGCAGTCGAGCTTGCTCGCTCACGCCTGGCTCGTTCGTGCGCGCGGCCCGGGGCCGGCGCGCGCACGCTCATGGCGCGCTCGCTAACGCTGACGCGTTAGCTCACGCTCTGGCGGTAGCTTCGGACTGATGGTTCCACTCTCTGTCCTCGACCTTGCGCCCGTCGTGGCGGGCGGCAGCGTCGAGCAGGCGGTGCGGAACTCGCTCGACCTCGCGCAGCACGCCGAGCGGCTCGGCTTCAACCGCTTCTGGCTCGCCGAGCACCACAACTCGACCGGCATCGCCAGCGCGGCGACGTCGGTGCTGATCGCGCACGTCGCCGGGCACACCGAGCGGATCCGGGTCGGCGCCGGCGGGATCATGCTGCCGAACCACTCGCCGCTCGTCATCGCCGAGCAGTTCGGCACGCTCGAGGCGCTCTTCCCCGGGCGCATCGACCTCGGGCTCGGCCGCGCGCCCGGCACCGACCAGCTGACGATGCTGGCGCTCCGCCGCAACGAGCATCCCGGGAGCGACACGTTCCCGCAGGACGTGCTCGAGCTGCAGGGCTACCTGGGCGAGACGCAGGAGGGACAGCGCGTACGGGCGATCCCGGGCCGGGGCTCCCACGTGCCGCTCTGGATCCTCGGCTCGTCGCTGTACGGCGCGCAGCTC
>JBEQUF010000280.1:0-9874 GCA_040349295.1 Actinomycetota bacterium
GGAGGGCAAGCGGAACCGCGACTGGCTGAAGATCAAGACGCACGGCCGCCAGGAGTTCGTCGTCGTCGGCTACACGCGCGGCGAGGGACGCCGGGCCGGGAGCTTCGGGTCGCTCGTGCTCGCCGTCAACGAGGCCGGCGGCCTGCGCTGGGTCGGCAACGTCGGCACGGGGTTCACCGAGAAGACGATCCGCGAGCTGCTCGCGGCGCTCGAGCCGCTTCGCACCGACGAGAGCCCGCTGCGCGAGGTGCCGAAGATGCCGCGCGTGCGCAAGGACGACGTCGTGTGGGTGCAGCCGCGGCTCGTCGCCGAGGTCCGCTTCGCCGAGTGGACGCACGACGGCCATCTGCGCGCGCCGTCGTTCCAGGGACTGCGGGACGACAAGCCGGCGGTCGACGTGGTCGACGAGCGGGTGACGCTCTCGAATCCGGAGAAGCTCTTCTGGCCGGACGAGGGGATCACGAAGTCCGACCTGTTCGAGTACTACCGGGCGATCGCGCCGGTGCTCGTGCCGCATCTCGCGGGCCGCCCGTTCACGATGCGCCGGTATCCCGACGGCGCGTACGGCAAGGCGTTCTTCCAGAAGGACGCGCCGAAGCACATGCCGGACTGGATCCCGACGTTCCGCGCGCACGTCAGCACGCGCGAGTCGCCGCCGCGGAAGAAGTGGATCGAGGCGCCGGTCGTGAACGACGCCGACGCGCTCCTGTGGATGGTGAACATGGGCTGCATCGACATGAACACGTGGTACTCGCGTGTCGACAAGCCGGACCGGCCCGACTTCGTGCTCTTCGATCTCGATCCGTCACCGGACGTCGGCTTCGCCGAGACCGTGCAGGTGGCGCTGATCGTCAAGGCCGCGCTCGACGCACTCGGCCTCGTCTCGTTCCCGAAGACCTCGAGCGCGGACGGCATGCACATCCTCGTGCCGGTCGAGCGTCGCTACACGTACGACGACACGCGCGAGTTCAGCGAGATCGTGGCGCGGGCGATCGCCCGCGCGCATCAGGGGCTCGCGACCAACGAGTGGTCGAAGTCGAAGCGGCGCGGCGTCCTGATCGACTCGAATCAGAACGGGGAGGGGAAGACGATCGCGTCGGTCTACTCGGTGCGGCCTCGGCCCGGCGCGCCGGTGTCGACGCCGTTGCGCTGGGACGAGGTCGACGAGCGGCTCGATCCGCGCTCGTTCACGATGGACGTCGTCCTCGAGCGCGTGCGGGAGCACGGCGACCTCTTCGCCGGCGTGCTCACGACGCGCCAGCGCCTGGATCGAGCCCTGAACGCGCTTCGCTGAGCGTGCCGAGCTCGACGATGTCGCGCCGGAAGAGCAGCGCGACGCTCCAGTCGACGACCACGCGCAGCTTCCGCGACACGAGGGGCAGCTGGTAAAGGTGGTACGAGCGCGTGACGAACCAGCCGAGGAAGCCGCGCAGGCGCAGCCCGGGCACGTCGGCGATGCCCTTGTAGCGGCCGAGCGTCGCGACCTGGCCGAGCATCCGATAGCCGTACGGCTCGGGGTCGCCGGCGATGTTCTTCGCGAGACGCCGCGCCTGGCGCAGCGCGTGCTGGCACGTCGGCGGATCGGGCTGCTCCGCGCGCCGGTTCGGCACGCGGGCACAGTCGCCGAGCGACCAGACGTGCTCGAAGCCCTGCACCCGCAGGAACTCGTCGACCTCGACGCGGCCGCGCTCGTCGAGCGGGACGCCGAGCTGTGTGAGGAGCGGGTGCGGGCGGACGCCGGCCGTCCAGACGAGCGTCCGCGTCGGGATCCGCGTCCCGTCGCCCAGCACCACCTCCCGCTCGCCGACGGAGGCGAGCGTCGTGTCGACGTGGATCTCGACGCCGCGGCCCGCGAGCTCCTGTGCCGCGTAGTCGCCGAGGCGGCGGGGGATCTCCGGCAGGATCTTCGGCGCCGCATCGACCAGCACCCACCGCCGCGGCACGTCGCGCAGGCCGGGATAGAACCGCATGGCGTCGTCGACGAGATCGGAGAGCTCCGCGAGCGCCTCGACGCCGGCGTAGCCGGCACCCACGAACACGAACGCGAGGCGCTCGCGGCGCGCGACGTCGTCGAGCTCGGCATCGGCCGCCTCGAGCTGGCGGAGCACGTGGTTGCGCAGGTCGATCGCCTCGGCGAGCGGCTTGAACGAGCGTCCGTGCTCGATCAGGCCCGGGACCGGCACGGTGCGCGGCACGGCGCCGAGCGCGAGCACGAGCTCGTGCCAGTGCACGATCTGGACACCGGCGTCCGTGTCGACCGTCGCGGTCCTGCGCTCGAGGTCGACCGCGGTGGCCGAGCCGAGCACGAGCTCCGCGTCCGGGCACATTGCCCGGAGCGGCACGACGGTGTGCCGCGGCTCGAGCGTGCCGGACGCCGCCTCGGGCAGCAGCGGCGTGAAGAGCATGAAGTTCTCCGGCGAGACGATGGTCGCGCCCCGCTCGCCGAGGAGTCGCGCGACGTACGCGCCGGCGAAGCCGCCGCCGAGGACGAGCACACCCCCGCGTGCGCGGCGTTCTTCCACGATGATGCTTCTACCATGAGCGGCCCTCCCGGAACGCAGCGCCCCCGTCGCTTCCGGCCGAGGCTGCACTGGGAGCTGATCGCGTGCGGCGTCAGCGGGCACGAGCTCGTCGGGACGGACGCCGCCCACGTGAGCGACCCCGTGTACGTCCGCGAGCTGGGCGGCGTGCGCTGGTACCGCTGTCTCCGCTGCGACTCGTGGCTGCCGCTGCCGCCGCCGGCGAGCCCGACGCGCGAGGAGCCGCCCAGCCGCGACGAGATCGAGCTGCCGCTGCGGGGAAAGGCGCTGCGGGACAAGATCGTGCTGCGCGTGATCGCGATCGACCGGGCGATCCACGTCCTGATCCTCGGCGCCGTCGCGGTCGCGCTCTTCCTCGTCGCCGCGAACCAGCTCGCGCTCCGGCAGTTCGTCTTCCGCGTCGTCAACGCCGTCGAGGGCACGACCGGCGACCCGACGCAGCGCTCGCACGGGATCGTGCACACGGTGCTGCACGCGCTCGAGCTCCGCTCGACGACGCTCTACGCGGTTGCCGCGGCCGCGGCCGCCTACGCCGTGCTCGAAGGGGCCGAAGCGGTCGGCCTGTGGCTCCAGAAGCGCTGGGCCGAGTACCTGACGTTCGTCGCAACGGTCATCTTCCTGCCGTACGAGATCTGGGAGCTGACGAAGTCGGTCTCCCCGTTGAAGGTCGTCGCGCTCGTCGTCAACGTCGCGATCGCCGTGTACCTCCTGCTCGCGAAGCGCCTCTTCGGCCTCCGCGGCGGTGCGGCGGCCGACGAGGCCCGGCGCGCGGTCGACCAGGGCTGGTCAGCGCTCGAGCAGTCGGCGCCGTAGGAAGTCGCGCTCGAGCTCGGTCGGCGCCAGCTCGAGCGCCCGCTCGTACGCCGGTTCGGCGTCCCGACCGAGGCGGCGCAGCAGGTCGGCCCGGGCCGCGTGGAAGAGGTAGTAGTCGTCGAGCCCCGCGATCCCGTCGATCATCGAGAGGCCGATCTCCACGTCGTGCGCGAGCGCGACGGCGACGGCCCGGTTCAGCTCGACGACCGGGGAGGGCTGCAGCTCGAGGAGCCGCGAGTAGAGCAGTGCGATTTGCGGCCAGTCGATCTCGTCGTCGCATTGCAGCGACGCGATCGCGGCCTGCAGCTGGTACGGGCCGGGCGCGCGCAGCACGAGGCCCCGGTCGAGCGCGGCGCGCCCCTCGGCGATCTCGGCGTGATCCCAGCGCGCGCGGTCCTGGTCCTCGAGCAGGACGAGCGCGCCGTCCTCGACGCGGGCGTCGCGGCGCGCGTCGAGCAGGAGCACGAGCGCGTGCAGCCCGTGCACCTCGGCCTCGTCGGGCATCAGCGTCGCGAGCAGGAGCGCGAGGCGGATCGCCTCCGCGCAGAGGTCGCCGCGCACGGGCGGGCCGTAGCCGGCGTTGAAGATCAGGTAGACGGCGGCGAGGACGCTGCGCAGCCGGTCGGGCAGCGTGTGGTCGGCGGGCGCCGCGAGCGGGATGACCGCTTCCCGGATCTTGCGCTTCGCGCGGACGAGCCGCTGGGCCAGCGTCGGCTCCGGCACGAGGAATGCCCGCGCGATCTCCGGCGTCGTCAGGCCGCCGACGAGGCTGAGCGTCAGCGCGACCTGCGCATCCGCCGCCAGCGCGGGGTGGCAGCAGGCGAAGATGAGCCCGAGCCGCTCGTCCGGCACGACGTCCTCCGGCGCTGCCGGCAGCTCCTCGAGCAGCCGGATCTTGTCCTGCAGCGTCCGCTCGCGGCGGATGCGGTCGATCGCGCGGTTCCGCGCCGTCGCGACGATCCAGGCGGCGGGATTGTCCGGCACGCCGTCCCGCGGCCACCGCTCCATCGCGCGGACGAACGCATCCTGCACGGCGTCCTCGGCGAGGTCGAGGTCGCCGAGGACGCGGCCGAGGACGGCGATGCAGCGCGCCCGCTCGTCGCGGAAGGCCCGGACGAGGTCGTCTATCGGGCCACCGCCACCGGCCGGATCTCGACGGCGACGTCCCCCGTGAGCCGCTCCGCCTGTGCGATCGCGCCGTCGAGCGACTCGGCGTCCACGACGTGCACCTCGTTGAGCTGCTCGTTCGCGAGCGTGGCGGGCCCGTCGACGACGACGCCGTTGCACACGGTCGTCGCCGTCACGGGATCGCCTTCGCCGTACACGAGGAGCGCGTAGCGCATCAGCGCTCGACGATCTGCCGGACCTCGATCACGCCGCCCATGCGCGACGCCGTCGGAATCGTCGCCGCGATGCGCAGCGCCTCCTCCTCGCTGTCCGCGTCGACGAGGTAGAGGCCGCTGACGACCTCCTTCGTCTCTGCGAACGGGCCGTCGGTGACGAGCGGCTTCCCGTCCGCGAAGCGGAGCGTCTTGCCGGCGGGAGCGGGATGGAGCTGGGCGCCGCCGTACGACGGCACGGCCATGTACTCCTCGCGCATCGAGAGGACGTCGGCCTCGCTGACCTTCTCCCACGCGTCCGGGTTGTCCCAGAGAAGCAGCGCGTACTTCACCTACATCGCCACCACGGGCCGGACTTCGATCGTGCCGCCGAGCCGCGCCGAGGGGATGCGGGCGGCGATCTCCTCGGCCTCCGCCTGCGTGTCGGCCTCGACGAGGTAGTAGCCGCCGAGGATCTCCTTCGTGTCGGCGAAGGGGCCGTCGGTGACGACGCGCTCGCCGTCCTTGACGCGGACGCTCCGCGCCGTGCTCGCCGGCTGCAGCTGCGCCGAGTGCTTCGTGTTCGGCAGCTGCGACACGGCCGCGTACTCGGCGTAGACCTTGCCCTGCTCCTCCTCGGAGAACTCGGGCCACTGGGTGGGGTCGTCGTAGACGAGCAGCATGTACTGCATCGGTTGCCTCCTTCGGGCGTTCGGTGTCGACTCTATGACGAACGGATCACCGTGAAATCGACATGCGCCGCACCAACGTCAGCGCACCGCCCTTGTCCAGGTATTCGTTGAGGTTGCCGCACTTCGGGCTCTGGACGCAGGACGGGCAGCCGTGCTCGCACGGGCAGCCCTCGAGCAGGCGAACCGTGTCGGCGACCCAGCCCTCGAACTGGTCGAAGCCGCGCTCGGCGATGCCGACGCCGCCGGCGTGGCCGTCGTAGACGAAGACGGTCGGCGCGCCGGTGTCGGGATGGACGTTCGTCGAGAGGCCGCCGATGTCCCACCGGTCGCACATCGCCCAGAGGGGCAGCAGCGCGATCATCGAGTGCTCGGCCGCATGGAGCGACGAGATCAGGAGCGGCATCGCCTCGAGACCCTCCAGGTGCCGTGCGCTCGGGACGTACCACACCGCCTCCGTCTCGAAGGTCGTCGGCGGCAGCTCCAGCTGGACCGTCGCGATCGTCGATCCGTCGCGCACGTGCTTCTTCTGGAACGCGACGACGCGCTCGGTCACCGAGACCCGGCCGAACGTCAACTCCAGGCCGAGCCGTCGCTCGACGCGCAACGGCTCCTCGACGTCGGTCGAGGTCTCCTTCTTCGCCTGCGTGTAGTAGTCGCCGCCGAACGGCTCGACGATCGCGCGGCGCGCGGCCAGGTCGAGCTCGCGCACGAGCCACTGCTCGCCGAGGTGGAGGTACACCGCCCCCTCGTGGATCGTCGAGTACGCGCGTTCCTGCTCGACGATGCCCATCACCGTGCCGGTGCTCGCGTCGATGACGGTGAACGCGTCGGCGCTCGCGCTGCGCAGCGTCGTACGGGCCGCCGGGTAGTCCTTGCCCTTCCAGACCCAGCCGTGCTGCGTGTGCTGGAGCTCCGGCACGTGCGGCGCCCGCTCGAGGGCGGCGTCGCCGAGGGTGGCGCGGTCGGCATCGTCGATCGGCGCCTCGAAAGCCGCTGCCGCCACGTGACCGTCGAGCACGCGCGGGTTCGAGAAGTCGAGGATCGCCGCCTCGACGCGCCGGTCGAGCAGCGCGACCGGCTCGCGCATGAAGTACTGGTCGAGCGCGTCCTCGGATGCGACGAGCACGGCGAGGCCGTGCCCTCGGCGTCCCGCCCGTCCCCACTGCTGCCGCAGCGAGGCGACGGTGCCCGGGAAGCCGACCGAGATCGCGCAGTCGAGCAGGCCGATGTCGATGCCGAGCTCGAGTGCGTCCGTCGCCGTGACGCCGAGCAGCTCGCCGCTGACGAGGCGCTGCTCGATGTCGCGCCGCTGCTGCGGCGCGTAGCCGGCGCGGTAGGGCGCGAGACGCCGCCTGCGTTCGCTGTCGAGGCGGTCGCCCGTCATGCGGTGGATCAGCTCGACCGCCTTGCGGGACTTCGCGAAGCAGATCGTCCGCAGGTCGCGTTGCACGAGCTGCGAGAGCAGGAGCGCCGCCTCGCCGAGCGTGCTCGCGCGCAGGCCGAGCTCGGCGTCGAGCAGCGGCGGGTTCCAGAGCGCGACCGTCCGCTCCGCCCGCGGCGCGGCGTCGCCGGCGACGACGGTCGCGTCGACGCCGAGCAGCGACCGGGCGAGCTCGCCGGGGTTCGCGATCGTCGCCGAGGCGAGGAGGAACTGGGGGTCGGCGCCGTAGATGCGGGCGAGGCGGCGCAGGCGGCGGAGGACGTTCGCGACGTGCGATCCGAAGACGCCGCGGTAGACGTGCGCCTCGTCGACGACGACGTAGCGCAGGTTGTGCAGCACGTCGGCCCAGAGGTCGTGCCGCGGCAGCATCCCCACGTGGAGCATGTCGGGATTGGTGAGGATCGCATTCGCCCACCTGCGGATCTGCCAGCGGCGCTCCTGCGGGGTGTCGCCGTCGTAGATGGCCGCGCGGACGCGCGGGACGCCGAGCGCGCCGAGCGACCGCGCCTGGTCCTGGGCGAGCGCCTTCGTCGGATAGAGGTAGAGCGCCCGGTTCTTCGGCTCGCGCGCCAGCGCGTCGAGCACGGGGAGGTTGAACGCGAGCGTCTTGCCCGACGCGGTGCCGGTCGTGACGATCAGGTGCTCGCCGCGCTGCGCGACCTCCCAGGCCTCCGCCTGATGCGCGTAGAGCGACTCGACGCCGAGGCGCTCGCGGACCCTCGGGTCGAGCGCGTCCGGGATCGGCGCCGTCCGCGCCGGCTGTGCAGGCTGGACCTCGAGGTGCGCGAGCTCCTCGCCCTGCAGCAGGTCGTCCCAGATCACAGGAGGACCAGGAGCGTGTCCTCGACCGCGGCCACGACGGCGTCGTAGCGGCCCTGCGGCGCGGCGACGACCGAGCCGGCGCGCTCGAGCGCGCGCGGGTCGTCGTCGAGCACGTCGACCTCGTAGCCGGCCAGCCGGAGCGGCGTCGCGTGGATGCCCGCGAAGCCGATCTCGAGCACGCGGGCGGGCGGCGCCGGCAGCTCGGCGAGCAGGTGGTCGGTCAGCTGTGCGGCGCGCGCGGGCGGGATGGTCACCGACGCAGTGTCGCAACCGCCCAGGTCCCGGCGGCGGCGGCGAGCGCGGTCACGAGCAGCGAGAGGACGAGTGGGCCCGGCACCGACTGCTGGATGCCGACGAGCCCGAGCACCGCGAACACGCGCACCCGCTCCATTCTGGGCACATACCCTGACGACATGGTCAGGACGGCTCTCAGCATCGCCGGCTCGGACTCCGGCGGCGGCGCCGGCATCCAGGCGGATCTCAAGGCGTTCGCCGCCGCCGGAGTCCACGGGTCGACGGCGATCGTGGCGCTCACCGCCCAGAACACGCTCGGCGTCACCGCGGTGCACGAGCTCCCGGTCGACTTCGTCCTCGCCCAGCTCGACGCCGTCTGGGACGACATCGGCGTCGACGCTGCGAAGACCGGGATGCTCTTCTCGCGAGCGCTGATCGAAGCCGTCGCGCAGTGGCTCGGGGCGCATCCCGTCCCGCTCGTGGTCGACCCGGTGATGCTCGCGAGCTCGGGCGCCCGGCTCTTGGAGGAGGATGCGGTCGAGATGCTCATCACCCGCCTCTTCCCGCTCGCCACCGTCGTCACCCCGAACGTCATGGAGGCCGAGGCGCTCGTCGGCGCCGGCAGCCGCCGCGAGCAGGCGGAGCGGCTCGTCGCGCTCGGCGCGGGGGCTGCGGTCGTCACCGGTGGCCACGGCGCCGACGCCGTCGACCATCTCTACGACGGCGAACGACATGTCGAGATCCCGGTCGTGCGGCACGACGTGGCCGCGACCCACGGGGCGGGCTGCACGCACTCGGCGACGCTCGCCGCGCTGCTCGCCCGCGGCGAGTCGCTCGCGCAGGCGGCACGCGGCGCGGCGCGCGCGGCCTCCGGAGCGGTCGAGCGCGGCCTGGTCGAGATCGGCCGAGGCGACGGCCCGGTGAACGTCCTCGGATGATCTCGGCAGGCGCGACACTCGCGACGCTGCGGGAGCGGAAGCCGCTCGTCCACAACACCACGAACTACGTGGTGATGAACGAGACGGCGAACGCGACGCTGGCCCTCGGTGCCCTGCCCGTGATGGCGCACGCGGGCGAGGAGGTCGAGGAGATGGCGCGGCTGGCGTCGGCGCTCGTCCTCAACATCGGCACGCTCTCGCCGCACTGGGTCGAGGCGATGCTGCTCGCAGGCGGCGCCGCGACCGCGAGGCAGATCCCAATCGTCCTCGACCCCGTCGGCGCGGGTGCGACCCAGTACCGCACGCAGACGGCGCACCGGATCCTCGACATCGTCGACGTCACCGTCCTTCGCGGCAATCCGGGCGAGGTGGCGACGCTCGTCGGCGCCCACGCCGAGGTGCGGGGCGTCGAGTCGATCGTCGCCGGCCTCGAGCCGGCGGAGCTCGCGCGGACGGCGTCGCGCCGGCTCGGCGTGATCGTCTCGGTGACGGGCCCGGTCGACCACGTCAGCGACGGCGAGCGCGTGCTCGCGATCGCGAACGGCCATGCGCTGCTCGCGGTCGTCACCGGCACCGGGTGCACGTCGAGCGCATTGACGGGCTGCTTCCTCGCCGCGAAGCCGGCGGAGCCGCTCGAGGCGGCGGCCGAGGCCCTCGCCGCATTCGGCGTCGCGGCCGAGGACGCGGCGCGCGGCGCCGAGGGTCCGGGGACGTTCCACGCGCGGCTCTACGACGCGCTCTACGCGCTCGACCCGGCGACGCTCGACGAGCGGACGCGGATCGAGGAGCTGTGAGGGAGTTCGAGCTCCTCGCCGAGCTCGAACGGCGCGGGCTCGTGCACGGGATCGAGCACGACGCGGCCCAGTTCGACTGGGCAGGGCTCGAGGGTCTCGTCGTGACGCAGGACACGCTGGTCGAAGGCGTCCACTTCACGTTCGACCTCGTCGGCTGGCGCGAGCTCGGGTATCGCGCCGCGGCGGTGAACGTCAGCGATCTCGCCGCCTCGGGCGCGGAGCCGCTCGCGCTGCTCGTGTCGCTCGCGACGCCGACGCTCGAGCACGCGGTCGAGCTCTAC
>JBEQUF010000282.1:0-7897 GCA_040349295.1 Actinomycetota bacterium
GCTCCCGACCCGGCTGACCAAGCCATGGAAGGACGCAGGGAGGGTCGATAGTGGTGCTATCGACCCGACCGAGGACGCCTCAGGGCGCCGGTCAGACGGGGCGGGAGGCGACCGTGGCAGCCTGCCGAGCCCAGGCGGGAATAGAGGTCAATCATTGGGCGTTTCAACGGTCATGAGAACCCTCGATGAGATCCATTCGGAGATCGAGGTCCTGAGCGAGGAGCGCTCCGAGCTCTGGCATCGGCTCTCCGCCGAGTACGACCCGGCGATCCGTGACGACATCCGCCGGCTGGACGAGAAGCTTGATTCGCTGTGGGACGAGCACCGCTCGTACCGCGCCCGCCTTCGTTTCGGCGACCGCGAGAAGATCGTCGCGCGCGCCCGCGTCGAAGAGCGCCTCGAGCGCGCCGCCTAGCGCGCAGGCGCCCGTCGATCACTCTCCGGAGGGATCGACGGGCGCCCCCTCCGTGCCCGATGCTGTCCCTAGCCTGCGGCGTGCCGATTCGGGAGAGGGACCGCCGCACGTGGAAGCCATTCAGATCTCCGCTTCGTCGTTCGCACAGCGCGAGGGCGAGCTGACCATGCGCGAAGCGGAGCTCAACCGCCGGCTGGCCGACGTCGAGCGCCGCGAGCAGCTCGTCCAGCGGGCCGAGGACGCGCTGGCGTCGCAGCGCGAGCGCCTCGACGCCGTGCGCACCGAATACGAGGGACGGCGCGACGCGCTCGTCGCCCGTGGCCGCGAGCTCTCGACGGAGCGCGACCGGCTCCGCGACGACCGCGCCCAGCTCGTGGCGCAGACGATGGAGGTCGAAGAACGTGAGCGGGCGGTGGCGTCCGCCGCGGCGGCGGCCCTGGTAGAGCACCCGCCGCAGGCGCCGCCCGCTCCGGCGGATCCGACCGACGACGGCGGCGACTGGTGGGCGAAGCAGCTCAACGGCGTCGCAGCGGCGACCTGAATCGCCCGTACACTGGGGTCGCCTGGGGCGTTAGCTCAGCTGGGAGAGCGTCGGCTTTGCAAGCCGAAGGTCATCGGTTCGATCCCGATACGCTCCACTCTCGATCCTTCGAACCGATCCTCTTTGAGCAGCCCTGCTCCGCAGGGCTTCTTGCTCTCACAGCTGAGCTAACGCCCCACGCTGCACAGCGGTTGACCAAACCGGTTCGGGGGCTCGTGTCAGCAAGATGTCAGCAGACAGGCTCTGCCCACACCCAAGCGCACAGTGAAAACGGTTCTCGGCCCTTCGAGTACCCGCAGCCTCAAGACCCACGGCGCAACGGCCGATGCGAGATTCGATGAGCTACACGCGCGGGGAACGCCGCCTATTCGCAGCAATGGCCGCGATCGTTGTCGGGCTCGTTCCATTCGTGCGCCTCACAACCGGTGTCTGGCCCGACGGACACTTGTGGCTACGACTTCTCTCGTTGCTCGCCTTCGCGGTCGGCGGAATGCAGTTGAGGCGTCGGTGGCGTCGGCCGGTAACACGGAAGCAGCTCCGCGCATACGAGGAATGGCGGCGCGAGACCGAACTTACCGACGAAGAGAGGCGGGTCGGGCTGCCTCACACGAACTCCTCCGCGTAGACGTTGAGCGTGACACTGACATTGGAGTGCCCCGCGATCCTCGAGACACGCACCGGATCGAGCCCGAGTGTGATGATGAGACGTTCTACGGCGTGTCCGCATGTCTGATCGGGCTTGCAAGCCGAAGGTCATCGGTTCGATCCCGATACGCTCCACTTCGGGCCTCCGGCGGCCGCGCCGCCCGCCTGCTACCGTTTTCAGCGATAGCTGAGCGAGTACCGGTTGCGCGCATGCGCCGCCTCTGCCCGTTCCGAATGGACGGATGGAGGTGAAGATATGGCAACTGGAACCGTGAAGTGGTTCAACGCCGAGAAGGGCTACGGGTTCATCACCCCCGACGACGGCGGCAAGGATCTGTTCGTGCATCACAGCGCGATCGTGGCCGAGGGGTTCAAGACCCTCGCCGAGAACGCGAAGGTGCAGTTCGAGGCGGCCGAGGGTGCGAAGGGCCCCGAGGCGAAGAGCGTGTCGCTCGCCTAACGCGACCGCTGAACGCGGCTGCGGGCATCGGCCTGCAGCCGCACACGACCGAGGAGGCATATGGCCGGCAGAAATCCGCAGACAGCGGCGAAGCGGGCGAGGGAGCAAGCGCTCCGCGAGAAGAAGGAGCGGAAGCGCCAGCGCCGCGCCGACGCCGCCGCAGCTCGTCTCGCAGCACCCGAGACGCCGGAGACGGCGCCGCTCGACCAGCCGGACGACGACGCCGAATGAACGGGAAGATGCTCTGGTTCAACGCCGAGAAGGGCCACGGCTTCATCAGGACCGCCGAGGACGAGCGCCTCTACGTCGCGGCGAGTGGATTCGCCGAGGGCAACGAGCCGCCCGCCCGGTGCATGGGCCGCGATGTGGCGTTCGAGCGGATGGACGGCGGCGAGCAGCCGCAGGCGGTCGACGTCCGGTTCGTCGTCGTCCCGGAGCCGCGGCGCGCGAGACTGCGGCGGTCTCGCTGATGGGCTCGCCGGAGGAGCGCAACTTCACCGAGATCGCACGGCTCGAGGCGCTCCTACGGGGCCTCCGCTCCGACCCGTCGACCGCGCGCGAGCCGGAGGCGATCCGCGAGATCGGCTACGAGATCGCGATCGCGATCCGCGAGGTCGGCGCGATGCTGATCAACGTCGGCTGGGAGCAGGCCATCGCCTCCAACCGCCCGCCGTCGTAGCCGCTACGTGCAGAGGGTGGCGCCGTTCGTCGTGACCGTGATCACGCCGTTCGGATTGAGCTGGTACGCGTACCAGCGCCCCTGGATCGAGTAGAGGCAGTAGTGCGACGCGTCGAGCGTCGCACGGACGCTCACGCCCGACGCCTCGGTGCCCGAGTTGTTGACGTAGCCCTCCTTCGAGGCGCTCGCGTCGTATTGGGCGAGCCCGGTCGTCGTCATCCCGGCATAGCCGCTGTCGGTCTTCGAGACCGCGGCATTCGGGTCGTTCTGGGCGTTCGGATAGTTGTCCGTCGCGTAGAGACGGGCAGCCGCGATGAGGTGCTTCACGTTCGCCGACGCCGTGCCCTTGTAGGCCTTGTCCCGAGTCGAGAGGTACGTCGGCCCGGCGGTCAGGATCAGGATGCCGAGGATCAGGACGACGTTCAGGAGCTCGAGCAGGGTGAACCCTGCCTCCTCCTCTCGGAGCCGGCGCGCCGCAACCAGGACGAACCCCTTCATCGGAGAATCCATCGGCAGACGGCCCGACCGTCCTGAGGGCGAGATGACCCGATTTGGGGAGCGACTTTCGCCCGGATCCGGTTCTGCGTAGATTTCCGGCCAATTCGACGGCCTGGGGGACGGCGGTGCACGACGCGATCAGGGCTTTTCATACGCTCAACCTCGTCGCGTTCGTCACGCTGGGCGCGATCGCGTTCCTCACGTGGCGCCAGCGGCGCGACCGCGCGAGCGTCTGGGCGGCGGCCGCGTTCGGCTCGCTCGCGCTCATCGAGCTGCTCAGCCTGATCCCCGCGCACGAGCGGAACGTCGGCGAGAAGGTGCTGACACGCGTCGCCGTGACGTGCCTCGTCCTCTTCCCGTACCTCCTCTTCCGCTTCACGAACGCCTTCCGCCGGCCGGGCCGGCCGTTCGCGCGCCTCGTCTTCGGCCTGACGACGGTGCTGCTCGTCTGGACCTGGGCGATCCCCCGCTACCCGCAGCCGGGCGAGCACCGCTCGTCCGCATTCGGCGCCTTCGTCGCCCTCTTCTTCATCCACTGGACGATCCTGATCGTCGCCTCCGCGGCCAGCCTCTGGCGCGCCGGGCGCGACCAGCCGTCGGTCGTCCGCCGCCGGATGCGGCTCCTCGCCTTCGCGGGCGCGGCGATCGCGGTCGCGCTGCTCCTCGCGCTCCCGGTCGCCGACAGCACCTCCGGCTGGTCGCTCGCGAGCCAGGCGCTCGGCCTCGTCACGGCGCTCGCCTTCCTCGTCGGCTTCTCGCCGCCCCAGGTCGTCCGCGTGCTCTGGCGTGCGCCCGAGACGGAGCGGTTCCAGGCGGCGATGGCGAGCCTCCTCACCTTCGCCGAGTCGCAGGAGGAGGTGGCGAGCCGCGTCCTCGAGCCGGCCGCGCAGATGCTCGGCGCTCGCGCCGCCACCGTGACGAATGTCGACGGACGGGTCGTCGGCCGCTGGAACGTCGCCGCCGCGTCGGAGGACGAGGAGTCCGAGCTCGTCGAGGTCGAGGCGCCGGGCGCGACGATCACCGTCTGGACGTCGCCCTACGCGCCGTTCTTCGGCGACGAGGAGCTGGCGCTGCTGCACGCGCTCGGGACGGTCACCGGCCTCGCGCTCGACCGTGTCCGCCTCTTCCAGGCCGAGCACCAGGCACGACTCCAGCTCGAGCGCGCGAACGAGCTGAAGGCGAACTTCATCGCGCTCGCGGCGCACGAGCTGCGCACGCCGATGACGACGATCCACGGCTTCGTCACGACGCTCCACCATCTCGGCGACCGGCTCGACGACGAGCAGCGCGACACCGTGCGCCGCGCGCTGATCGAGCAGACCGACCGCATGGCGCGACTCGTCGAGCAGCTGCTCGACCTCTCGAGGCTCGACGCCGAGGCGATCGAGATCGCCCCCGAGCACATCAACGTCCGGCTGCAGATGGAGGAGATCGTCCGCGGCGCCGCACCCGACCCGAACGTCGTGCGGCTCGACGTCCCGGCGGACGCCGAGGCGACGGTCGACCGCAACGTCCTCGACCGCGTGATCGGCAATCTGATCACGAATGCATTCCGGTATGGACGGCCACCCGTGATCCTCACCGCCGAGCGCACCGACCGCCATCTCCGCATCAGCGTCGAAGACCGCGGTGTCGGCGTGCCGGCGGAGTTCGTCCCCGACCTGTTCGAGCGCTTCTCGCGCAGCGAGAAGTCCCGCGCCTACGCCACCGGCACGGGGCTCGGCCTCGCGATCGCGCGCTCGTACGCGCGCGCGCACGGCGGCGACCTCGTCTACGAGGATGCGCAGCCCACCGGCGCGCGCTTCCGGCTGGTGCTGCCCGCGTGAATGGCGTCGACGTCGCACAGCTCGCGCTGCTCGGCGAGGCCGCCGAGTGCCTGCAGGACGTCGCCGTCTTCGTCTGGGACGACGACCGCAACTACGTCGCCGTCAACCAGACCGCCTGCAAGCTCGTCGGCCGGACGCGCGAGGAGCTGCTCGAGCTCCGGGTCGGCGACCTCTCGCCGAACCGTGCGCTGCCGCTGTTCGAGGAGGTACAGGCCGCCGGCGTCCACCACGGCGTGATGGAAGGGCCCGACGGCGAGCTCCGCTACGTGACGACGCGCACGCGCGTCGCCGGGCTGCCGTACATGGTCAGCATGGTCTGGCGCGCATGAGCGAAGAGCCCTGGGAGGACGGCTTCGACTCGTGGACGCCCCGCACGCCCGCCGCCACCGGCGATCTGGCCGTCGACGTCGACCGCGACGAGCTGCTGCGCCTGGCGCGGGAGCTCGCGGAGCGCCGGCGGTCGGAGCAGGACGGTGCACGTGCGGAGCTCGAGCAGCTGAAGGAGTCGCTGCGCGAGCGCGCCGCGGCCGTCGCCGAGCGCGAGCGCGAGCTCGCCGAGCTCCAGCGGACGCTCGACAAGGGCACGGCGAAGGCGAAGTCCACGCCATCGCCGCCGCCCGACACCGCGGCGCTCGCGGCGCGCGAGCGGCAGGTGCTCGAACGGCTGCAGGCGGCCGAGGCGCGCGAGCGCGACCTGGCCGAGCGTGTGCGCGCCGCGGAGCAGGAGCTCGCCGCGCGCCGGCTCGAGCTCGACGCGCGCGAGCAGGCGCTCACCCCGCCGCCGGAGCCTTCCGAGCCCGCCGCCGAACCTGCCATCGAGCGGGCCGACGACCGCGAGGCCGAGCTGCACCGCCTCGAGGCGCGGCTCGAGGCGCGCGAACGCGAGCTGGCGCTGCTCCGGCAGGGGCTCGAGGCCGAGCGCAGCGAGCTGCGCGACCGGGAACGGGCGCTGCACCGTCGCGACGACGCCGGGCCGCAGCAGGCGCTCGCGCCGCCGAGCTTCAGCGACGGTCTCGCCTCGTTCGTCCGCTCGCGCAAGCGCCGATAGTCGGGCTACGATCGATCGAGGCCCGCCCCGAGCGGGTCACTTGCCATGGCCGAGTACGTCTCTCCCGTCGATCCGCCCGACCTCCCGCTGCTGCCGACCCTCCGCCGGCTCCTCCGCCTCTGGACCGAGCAGTGGCGCCTCGGCGCGGTCGCACTCGTGCTCGCGTGCATCTACACGGCCATCTCGACGACGATCCCGATCCTCACGCAGCACGCGATCGACGACTCGATCGAGCACCACCGGCACGCGCTCTGGCCGTACGTCGTCGCGATCGTCGGTCTGGCGACGATCCGCTACGCCGGCAACTTCTGGCGCCGCTACTCGACCGCCAGGATCGGCATCCGCATCGAAGCGCGGATGCGCGAGCTGCTCTACCAGGCGTACCTCCGCTATCCGCGCGCGTTCTACGACCGGCACGCGACCGGGCAGGTGCTGTCACGCGCGACGAACGACCTCTACCCGATCCGCTACTTCATCGGCTGGGGGCTCGTGCAGGGGATGCAGTCGGTTCTGATGATCTTCACGACGTCGATCGTGCTGCTCGTCGTCGATCCGCGCCTCGCGCTCTACACCGCGGTCGCGATGCCGCCGATCACCGTCCTCGCGCTGCGCTTCGCGCGCCGGGTATCGCCGATCTCGCGCGAGGTGCAGGAGCGCAAGGGCGACGTGACCGAGGCGGCCGACGAGGCCGTCGTCGGCATCGAGATGGTGCAGGCCTTCGGGCGAGAGGACGACGTGCGCGGGCGGTTCGGCGACAAGGCCGAGGCCGTCCGCTCGACCGTGCTCCGCCAGGCCGGCGTCGAGGCGCGCCACCTCCCCGGCCTCTACTACCTCCCGTCGCTCTCGATCGCCGCCGTCGTCTTCTTCGGCGGCCGCGCCGTCATCGGACACTCGCTCTCGATCGGCCAGTTCGTGCTCTTCGAGACGCTGCTGCTGCAGCTCGTGTGGCCGCTCGAGGCGCTCGGCTGGATCACGAACCTCGGCCAGCGCGCGCTCGCGTCGGCCGGGCGCTCGTTCGCGTGGCTCGACGGGATCGAGCCGCTGCCGGAGCCGGTCAACCCGGTGCACCTGCCCGCCGGCCCGCTCGGCGTCCGCTTCGAGCGGACACACTTCGCCTACGGCGGCGAGGACGACGTCCTCCGCGGCCTCGAGCTCGACGTCGAGGCCGGCGAGATCGTCGCCGTCTGCGGGCCGACCGGCGCCGGCAAGACCTCGCTGCTCAACCTGCTGCCGCGCTTCTACGACCCGACCGGCGGGCGCGTGCTGATCGGCGGCGTCGACACGCGCGACGTCCCAATCGCCGAGCTGCGCCGCGACGTCGCGCTCGTCACGCAACGGCCCGTGCTCTTCTCGGTGCCGCTCCGCGAGAGCCTCACCGCCGGCCGCGACGACGCCGACTGGGACGACGTGCTCGCCGCCTGCGCGGCGGCCGGCGTCGACGCGTTCGTCGACGAGCTGCCCGACGGCTACGACACGCTGATCGGCGAGCGCGGCATCAACCTCTCCGGCGGCCAGCGGCAACGCGTCGCGCTGGCGCGCGCGCTCGTCACCGGCGCGCGGGTCGCCGTGCTCGACGACCCGATGTCGGCCGTCGACACGCTCACCGAGCGGCGGCTCGTGCAGCGCCTCCGGCCTGCGCTCGAGGGGAAGACCGTGCTGATCGCGACGCAGCGGCTGTCGACGATCGAGCTCGCCGACCGCGCCGTCGTCCTGCTCGACGGGACGATCGCCGAGTCCGGCCCGCCGGCCGAGCTGCTGCGCGCCGGCGGGCCGTTCGCCGCGCCC
>JBEQUF010000288.1:0-11484 GCA_040349295.1 Actinomycetota bacterium
GGCGGCGATCATCAGGTCGTCGGCGAAGACCTCGTAGGGCGCGATCAGCGGGAACGCCGTCCCGTGCCGCGCCGACTCGCCGCCGCCGGCGATGTGGCCGGCGAGCAGGGCGAGCGCCGTCTCGTAGAGCGAGCACTCGACCGTCGCGCCGCCGCCGCGGAGGAGCGCCGACAGGATCCCGATCGCCGCCCACTGCCCGGTCGCGAAGTCGATCAGCGAGACGCCGACGCGGACGGGCGGGCGGTCCGCCTCGCCGGTGACGCTCATGATCCCGCTCGCCGCCTGCACGAGCGGGTCGTAGCCCGGGCGGTCGGCGTAGGCGCCGATCGAGACGTGGATGAGCGACGGCCGCCGCGCCCGGAGCGTCGCGGCGTCGAGGCCGTGCCTCTCGGCGAGGCCGGGCCGCAGCGACTGCACGAAGACATCGGCCTCGTCGACGAGCTGCAGGAGCTCGTCGCGGTCGCGCCCGAGGTCGAGCACGACCGATCGCTTGCCCGCGTTCGCGGCGAACCAGAGCGCCCCGTCGCCGCCGACGAACGGCGGGCCCCACGAGCGCGCGTGGTCGCCCTCGTGCGGCTCGACCTTCGTCACCTCGGCGCCGAGCGCGGCGAGGAGCTGCGTGCAGGACGGGCCCGCGAGCGACGACGTGACGTCGACGACCCGCCTGCCGGCCAGGGGCAGGAAGCTCACGTGCGGTTGACGGCGTACAGCCGGACCGACCAGTCGTCGCGGCCGACGTCGCGCACGTAGCGCTCGCCGATCCGCTCGGCGACCTTGATCGACCGCTCGTTGCCCTTCGCGATCAGCGAGATCAGCCGCGTCAGCTTCAGCTCGCGGAACGCGTGGTCGCGCGCAGCGGCCGCCGCCTCGGTCGCATAGCCCTGGCCCCAGTGCTCCTTGGCGAGCAGCCAGCCGAGCTCGACGACGCCGATGTCGTCCCCGAACTCGGCGAGCGTCCCGGTCTGCCAGGTCTCGCTGTTCCAGACGAGGAAGCCGGTGCGTCCGAGCACCCGCTTGTCCTCCTTGCGCTCGATCACGAGCGTGCCGAAGCCGTCCGCCTTCCAGCGGGCCTGCGAGCGCTTGATCGACTCGCGCGTCTCCTCGAGCTCGCGCGTCTCGCCCTGGCCGATGAACTCCATGACGTCCGGGTCGCCGTAGGCCTGCTGGAGCGCCTTGGCGTCGCCGAGCTTGGGCTTGCGGAGGAGGAGGCGGTCGGTCTCGATCATCGAGCCCGGATTTTCACCGATGGATGCTCCCAGATGACGTGGGGACCGTCCGCGAGCCGCACGACAGGCCCCGGCGACGCCCCGAGACGCCGCGCCACGGCCTGGGAACGCTCGTTCGAGGGCTGGATCAGCGAGACGAGGGGCTCGCCCACGAACCAGTCGCGGACGGCCAGCGCGGCCTCCGTCGCATAACCGTGCCCCCAGTGCTCGGGCCGGAGCGTCCAGCCGAGCTCGGGCCGCCCGGCCGCGCCGTCGACGGTGTCCCAGGTGACCGGGTCGAGGAGCTGGATCCCGACGCGGCCGAGGACGGCCCCGTCGGCGCGCCGGACGACCGCGAACTTCCCGATCCCGTTTCGCTGCCACTGCTCGAGGTGGTGGCGCATGTCCTCGTCGGCGGCGGTCGGCAGCCGGAGGACGAGCCGCTCAGTCTCGAGGAGCAATGGGTACCAGGACGGCCCGCTCGAACTCGATCACGACCTCGTCGCGCTGGTTCAGGCCGCGTGTGCGCACGGTGACGACGCCCTGCCCGGGTCGCGACGCCGACTCGCGCTTGGAGAGGATCTCGGTCTCGGCGCGGATCGTGTCGCCGGCGAACACCGGAGCGGGGAGGCGCACCTCCTTCCACCCGAGGTTCACCGCCTGCTCGCCGACGTCGACGACCGAGAGGCCGGTGACGAGCGCGAGCGTGAACGTCGAGTCGACGAGTGGCTTCTCCCACTCCGTCGTCGCCGCGTAGTGCGCGTCGAAATGGATTGGATTCGTGTTCAGCGTCAACAACGTGAACCAGACGTTGTCGGCCTCCAGTACGGTCCGGCCGAAGCGGCTCGCGTAGACCGCACCGACCTCCAGCTCCTCGTACGTGCGACCCACACCCGAGATTCTCGCATCGATGCAGCGCCTCGCCGTCGAGCAGCGCAGACGGCTCGGCGACCGCGCGCCGTGGCACACGGGCGACCTCGCCTGGGCGCGCTGGCAGCACGCGGGCCGCGAGGACGAATGGGAGATCCGGACCTGGGGCGACGACGCGTGGTCGTGGCTGCGGCTCGACACGGGCCTCCTCGACTACGACGTCGGGCGCCCGGAGCTGCTCGACGAGGTGCTGGCCGAGCCCCGGGCGCGCTCGACGCACGCCTTCGCCGACGACGAAGCACGCATCGCAGCCCTGGCCCGCCACGGCTTCACGACGCCGGGCCACGAGCTGCACTTCAACGCCCGGGCCCTCGACGAGGCGCCGCCGCTGCCCGACCTGCCGGACGGCTTCCGCTACCGGACGGTCGAGGACGCGGACCTTGCCGAGCGCGTCGCGATCCACCGGGAGGTCTGGGCGCCGTCGCGCGTGACGGAGGAGAGCTTCGCGAACGTCCGCCGCGCGTGGCCGTACCGCGCGACGCTCGACTGCGTGATCGAGGCGCCGGACGGCCGGTTCGCCGCCTACGCGCTGCTGTGGCCCGAGGACGAGACCGGCGTCGGCGAGCTCGAGCCGGTCGGCGTCCGCGAGGCGTTCCGCCGCCGCGGGCTCGGGGCCGCCGTCTGCACGTTTGCGCTGCGCCGCTGGCACGAGGAGGGTGGACACAGGGCGATCGTCTACTGCGAGAGCGACGCGGCGTGCGCGCTGTACGAGTCGATCGGCTTCCGGCGGCACGCGACGCTCGTCGAGTACTCGCGATGAACCGGCTGGCGCACGAGACGAGCCCGTATCTCCAGCAGCACGCGGAGAACCCGGTCGACTGGCATCCGTGGGGCGAGGAGGCGTTCGCCCGGGCGCGCGCCGAGGACAAGCCGGTCCTGCTCTCGGTCGGCTACGCCGCGTGCCACTGGTGCCACGTGATGGCGCACGAGTCCTTCGAGGACGAGGCGACGGCGCAGGTGATGAACGACCGCTTCGTCAACGTCAAGGTCGACCGCGAGGAGCGGCCCGACGTCGACGCGATCTACATGGACGCGGTCGTCACGTTCAACCGCGGTCAGGGCGGGTGGCCGATGACCGTGTTCCTGACGCCCGACGGCAAGCCGTTCTTCGGCGGCACGTACTTCCCGCCGGCGCCGCGCCACGGCCTGCCGTCGTTCGTGCAGGTGCTGCAGGGCGTCGACCGGATCTGGCAGGAGCAGCGGGGGGCCGCCGTCGAGCAGGGCGACGCGGTCGTCGAAGCGATCCGCGAGAGCGCACGCTACGCGGCGTCGGGCGAGCCGTTGAGCGAAGCCGTGTTCTCGGATGCGATCGCCGTGCTGCGCTCGCAGTACGACCCGCGCTGGGGCGGCTTCGGGCACGCGCCGAAGTTCCCGCCGGCGTCCGCGCTCGAGTTCCTCTGGCGCCGGGGCGAGCGCGAGCTGGTGGACGGGACGCTCGACGGCATGGCAGCGGGCGGGATGTACGACCTCGTCGGCGGCGGCTTCCATCGCTACTCGGTCGACGAGCAGTGGCTCGTGCCGCACTTCGAGAAGATGCTCTACGACAACGCGCTCCTCGTCCCCGTCTACCTCCATGCCGGGCGGTACGAGGTCGTCGACCGCACCGTCGACTACGTGCTGCGCGAGCTGCGCCTCGAGGGCGGCGGCTTCGCGTCGGCGCAGGACGCCGACACCGACGGCGTGGAGGGCCTGACCTACACGTGGACGCCGAGCGAGCTCGCCGGCCGGGACGACCTCCTGCACCCGTTCGAGCACGGCCGCTCCATCATCCGCGGCACCCTGTCGGAGGACGAGCGCCGGCGGCTGCTCGCCGTCCGGGCCGGCCGTCCGCAGCCGGCCCGTGACGACAAGGCGATCGCGGCGTGGAACGGTCTCATGCTCGCGGCGCTCGCGGAGGCCGCGCGCGTCCGGCGCCGCGACGACTGGCTCGCGGCGGCGGTCGAGCTCGGCGAGTTCCTGCTCGGGCCGCTGTCGACGGAGGACGGCCGCCTCCACCGCACGTACCGCGACGGCGTCGCGAAGGGCACCGGCTACCTCGAGGACTACGCGGACGTCGCGCACGGGCTCTACGAGCTGCACGTCGCGACGGGCGACCTGCGCTGGCTCCGCGAGTCGCGGCGCCTCGCGCTCCTGGCCGTCGACCTCTTCGTCGACGACGAGCTCGGCGGCTTCTTCCTGACCCCGGTGGACGGCGAGGAGCTCGTGGCGCGTCAGAAGGATCTCGACGACAACCCGACGCCGTCCGGCAACTCGATGCTCGCGTTCGTCCTCCTGCGGCTGGCGCGGATCTGGGGCGACGACGAGCTCGAGCGCCGCGCCGTGGGCGTCCTCCGCCTCGTCCGCGACCTGATGACGCGCGCGCCGTCGGCGTTCGGCTGGGCGCTCTGCGCGCTCGACCTGTATCTGGCGCCGCCGCGCGAGCTGGCGATCGTCGGCGGCCCGGCCGACGCGGTCGCACGGCGGGCGCTCGACGAGCTGCTCGATCCGCGGACGGTGGTGGCCTTCGGCCCGGCCGACGACGTCCCGCTGCTCGCCGGCAAGGGCCTCGTCGGCGGCGAGCCGGCGCTCTACGTCTGCGAGCGCTTCGCCTGCCAGGCTCCAGTCACGGCCTGACGTTGCCGATAGGCAAGGCATGCGCGTCGCGCTCGCCGCCGTCGTCCTCGGCCTCGCCGGCCTGCTCGCGGGCACGGCGCACGCCGGCGACGCACGCCCCGTGACCGCGAGCGACCGCGCGCTGCTCGCCCGGCCCGCCACCTACGAGGAGACGATCGCGGAGCAGGTGGCGAAGCGGCTGACGCACATCGACGCGTCGGTGCGCTGCGGCAGCCTCGACGGCGCGCCGTCGTACGTCCTCGGCATCACGCCGTACCGGAACGGCAAGGCGTTCGGCTACTTCCTGATGCGGCCGGCCGAGTGCACGTATCTCGCGTGGTTCCACGAGCAGCCCGCGCGCTGGGATCCCGACTCGTGCGTCAGCACCGACTGCGGCTACGTCTCGAAGATCGCGATGGCGCTCGCCGTCGTCTCGCACGAGTCGTACCACCTGCTCGGCTACTCGAACGAGGCGCAGGTCGAGTGCTACGGGATGCAGTCGATCTGGTTCGTCGCGAACAAGCTCGGTGCGAGCGTCGCGGAGTCGCAGTCGCTCGCGAGCTTCTACGCGACGCGGATGTACCCGGCCCGCCAGTTCAACACGCCGACGTACTGGTCGGCGCAGTGTCGCGACGGCGGCAAGTACGACCTGCGGCCGCAGCTCGAGGGCTGGCCCGACTAGACGACGAACGCCTCCGGCCGCTCGGCGCCGGCCGCGAAGCGGTCGGCCGAGAGGGCCGAGAGGTCGAGCGTCGGCTCGCGGCCGACGACGAGCTCGGCGATGTGCTCGCCCACCGCCGGCGCCTGCTGGAAGCCGTGCCCCGAGAACCCGGTCGCGTAGAGGAAGCGCGAAACCTCGCGCGACTCGCCGACGAGCGCGTTCCAGTCGGGCGAGACGTCGTAGTAGCCCCACCAGGACGTCTGCACCGGCAGGTCGGTCAGGACGGGCAGCCGCCGCGCCGCGACGTCGAACACGGAGTCGATGTCGGCGCGACCGCCGAACGCGAGGCCCGGTCCTTCGCGATGGAAGTAGAACCCGCTCGAGAAGTCGATCGTCAGCGGCACGTGCGCGGGCAGGCCGCCGTCGGCAGGCGTGAACCACATCGTCCGCGGCAGGCCCTCGACCGGAAGCGACACACCGGCGAGCGCCGCCACCTCGGCCGACCACGCGCCGGCGCAGCAGACGACGCACGAGGTCTCGATCCGCTCGCGGCTCGTCTCGACCGCGCGCACCTCGCCGTCGGCGACGGCGATCCCGGTCACCTCGCACGACTGCAGGATCCGGGCGCCGGACTCGCGGGCGTACCACTGCACGACCGCCTCGGGCGTCGCGTAGCCGTCGCGCGGGCAGAACGTCGCCGCGACGATCCCGTCGAGCGCGAGCTGCGGCACGATCGCGCGCGCTTCGTCGGGCGTGATGACGCGTGACGGCACGCCGAGCGCCTGCTGGAGCGTCACCGCCTCGGAGAAGGTCGCGAGGTCGTGCTCGGTCTCGAGCAGGAAGAGGTACCCGTCCTGCCGGAACGAGATCTCCTCGGCGATGCGTTCGAACTCGACGAGCGAGCGGAGGGCGATGCGGATGTTCAGCTCGTCCGCGAACTGCGCGCGGATGCCGCCGGCCGACTTCGACGTCGAGCCGGAGGCGAGCGAGTCACGCTCGACGACGACCACGTCCTCGACGCCGAGCCGGCGGAGGTGGAAGGCGGTGGCGGCGCCCAGGGCGCCGCCACCGATGACGACGACGTCGGCCAGCGCTAGCGGATGCCGCTCGAGAGCTTGCCCGACGCGACCCAGTCGCCCGTCTTGCCGCCCGACCACTTGACGAGCTGGAGCTGCTCGATCGGGAAGTTGTCCGTCGCCGAGGTCTTCAGCACGATCCCCGGGTAGACGAACGGGTCCTTCGACGTGTTCAGGCTGTGCAGTGCCGCCATCAGGCCTGCGCGCGTCGGCGTCTTGCCGGCCCGCTGGAGGGCGTTCACGAACGTCCAGGCGACGCCGAAGCCGTACATGACGTTTGCGTCGCCCTGGTCGAAGCTCGTCTTGAGCGACGGGGCGTAGTTGTCGATGATCGACCCCGCGAGCTTCACGCCCGGGAGGCTCGTCTGCGACGACGAGCTCGCGACGTACGTCGTCGAGATCGCGTTGTCGATGTTGGCGCCGTTCGCCGCTGCGGCGAGCAGGAAGATCCGGTTCGACGACACGTTGCCGATGAACTCGGCCTGCGGCGCCCAGCCGACCTTCGTCGCGGTGACGAGTGCCGTGATCGTCTGCGTCGGCAGCGCGAAGCTGACGAACGTGTCGGCGCCCTTCGCCTTCAGGGCCAGGATCTGCTGCGTGACGCTCGTCGCCGTCGCGTCGTACGACTCGGCGTCGACGATCTGGCTCTTGTGCGCACCGAGGCCGACCCGCAGGCCCGCGAGGTAGTTCTTGCCGAAGGCGTCGTTCTGGTAGAGGACGCCGACCTTCGCGTTCGGCATGTTCGCGGCGATGTACTTGCCGTACAGCTTGCCCTCGCCCGGGTAGTCGGGCTGCCAGCCGCTCGTGTACGGGTGCTTCGAGCCGCTGCACACCTTCGTCGCGCAGAAGCCCCAGTACGAGTCGCCGGTCGAGAGCAGCACCTGCGGCACCTTGTTCTTGTTCAGGTAGTCCCACGTCGCCAGCCCGGGGGCGGTACCGAGGCTGCCGACGACGGCGAAGACCTTCGTCGAGGTGACGAGCTGCTGGTCGAGCGGCACGGTCTTCGACGGGTCGTAGCCGTCGTCGAGGACGGTGAAGTCGATCTTGCGGCCGTTGACGCCGCCGTGGTCGTTGACGTACGCGAAGTAGGCCGATTCAGCTGCGGGAATCGTCTTGTACAGCGACGCGACGCCGGTCAGCGGGAACGTGCCGCCGATCTTCACCGTCGTCGCCGAGACGCCCGGATCGTTCCGAACGGCGCCGCTCGCGGCGGTGACCGCGATCGCCGCCACTGCCATGACCCCGACGACGACCGCCGGGATCCTGCGCTTCAAAGCCATCCGACCCTCCTGCCGATGGTTGACCCGGGAAGCCCGGGCACGTTGCGATTATGACGCTGCCGAATGGGATTTGATAGCGGATTTGAACCGCGAGTCAAGTCTCCCGAGCAGGCCGGCGACGCCGTTCGGCAGGGCCAGCATGATGAGGATCACGATGAATCCGAAGACGACGTCCTGCCCGTGGCCGGTCCCGATCAGTGGCACGGAGGTCGAGATCTGGGGCACGAGGCCGACGAAGAGGGCGCCGGCGATCGTCCCGTAGAGCGAGCCGAGGCCCGCAACGGCGGCCCCGATCAGGATCTCGAGCGAGAGCGTGACGCCGAACTCGTTCGGCTGGGCGTAGCCGTTCGTCACAAGGACGAACAGGGCGCCGGCAACCCCTGCGAAGGCGGCGGAGACGCCGAAGGCGAGCGTCTTGTAGATCGGCAGCGACACGCCCGAGGACGCCGCCGCGAGCTCGCTGTCGCGGATCGAGCGGAAGGCGCGCCCGGCCCGGCCGCGCAGCAGGAGCCACGCGGCGACGAACGCGAGACCGGCGCAGATCCAGCTGACGGTGTAGATCCACGTGTTCGTCGGCGTCGTGTGCGTGCGGATGCCGTTCGAGCCGCCCGTCCACTTCGACCACTTCAGCGGCAGCTGCGGCACGGAGACGGCGAGCGCGAACGTCGCGAGCGCCAGGTAGACGCCCGAGAGCCGCAGCGCCGGGATGCCGACGGCGATGCCGCAGACGAACGAGATCGCCGCTGCGAGCGGCAGCGTCGCGATCAGGTTCGTGTGGTGGTAGTTCGACATGAGCGCGGTCGTGTAGCCGCCGATCGCCATGAACGCGCCGTGGCCGATCGAGATCTGGCCGGTGTAGCCGATCAGGATGTTGAGGCCGAGGATCGCGATGAAGTAGATGGCGACGTGCGCGCCGAGCCCCCGGTGGTAGTCGGTCATCGTTGCGCCGAGCAGCACGACGAGGCCGGCGACGACGGCGATCGCGCCCAGGCGCGTTGCGAGGCCGCGCGTCATACCCGTCGAACCTGCCTGCGCCCGAAGAGGCCGGTCGGCTTGAAGAGGAGGATGACGAGCAGCACCGCGAACGCGATCGGCAGCCGCAGCTCCGACGTGGCGAAGCCGACGTACTGACCGATCAGGTTCAGGAAGACGCCGATCGCGAGCCCGCCGATCACCGACCCGGCCGGCGACTCGAGGCCGCCGAGCACGGCGGCGGCGAACGCGTAGAGGAGCACGGCCTGCATCATCGACGGCTGCAGGAAGACGTACGGCTCGGTCATCAGGCCGGCGACGGCGCCGAGCGTCGCCGCGAGCCCCCAGCCGACGGCGAGCATCCAGTCGACGCGCACGCCGACGAGCGACGCGGCGGCGGGGCGGAGCGCGGCTGCGCGCATCGCGAGCCCGAGCTTCGTGAACTGGAAGAGGATCCAGAGCAGGATCACCGAGAGGATCGAGACGAGCAGCACGCCGATGTCCTGGCGCGAGAAGGAGACGCCGCCGGCGTGGTAGACCTGGTTGCCGAACGGCGCCGGCATGAACTTCAGGTCGGCGCCCCACTTCCACGTGACGAGGCCGTCGATGAGGATGAAGAGCCCGACGGTGATGATCACGAGCGCGATCACGCTGCGGTGCTGGACCGGTCGGATCAGCACGCCGTAGACGGCGAGGCCGATCACGAACGAGATGACGAGCGTCAGGAAGAACGCGAGCCAGTAGCCGAGGCCCCAGAGCGTCAGCTGGTAGGCGATGTACGTCGTCGCCATCGCCAGCTCGCCCTGCGCGAAGTTGATCACCTCGGTCGCGCGGTAGATCAGGACGAGCGCGAGCGCGAGCGAGGCGAAGATCGCGCCCTGCGAGAGCCCCGCCACCGTCTGCTGCGCGAAGATCGTGCTCGAGAGGCTGCCGACGAGCAGGAAGATGCAGGCGGCGACGATGCCGAGCAGGACCGGGAGCGAGGCGCCGGTCGAGAGCTTCGTCTTGCGGGCGATCGCGACCATCAGTAGCCCAGGTAGCTCCGCCGGATCGACTCGTGCTGCTGCAGCTCCGCGCTCGGCCCGGAGAGCGCGACGCGCCCGACCTCGAGCACGAAGGCGTGCTGCGCGAGCTGGAGCGCGATGTGCGCGTTCTGCTCGACGACGAGGACGGTGAGGCCCTCGTGCTCGTTCAGCTCGCGGATGATGCGGAAGATCTCCGTCACGAGCAGCGGTGCCAGGCCGAGCGACGGCTCGTCGAGCAGCAGGAGCCGCGGTCGCTGCATGAACGCGCGGGCGAGCGCGAGCATCTGCTGCTCGCCGCCGCTGAGCGTCCCCGCCTGCTGCGCGCGCCGGCCCTCGAGCCACGGGAAGTACTGCTGGACGCGCGCGAAGTCGTCGCTCGACGCGCGACGCGTGTAGGCGCCGAGGCGGAGGTTCTCCCACACGGTGAGCTCGGCGAACGTGCCGCGGCCCTCCGGCACGTGGGCGATCCCCTTGCGCGCGGTCTCGGCCGCGCCGCCGCGGAGCGGCCTGCCGTCGAACGCGACCGTCCCCGTCCGCCGCACCGTGCCCGAGACGGCGCGCAGCGTCGTCGTCTTGCCGGCCCCGTTCGCGCCGAGCACCGCGACGATCTCGCCCTCGTCGACCGAGAGCGTCACGCCGTGCAGCGCCTGGATCGGCCCGTAGCGGGCGTCGACGCCCTCGAGCGCGAGCAGCGTGCTCACGACGCCTCCTCGAGCTCGCCGCCGAGGTAGGCCTCGATCACCTGCGGGTTCCGCTGCACCTCGGCGGACGGTCCGTCGGCGATCGACCGGCCGAAGTTGAGGACGTGGACGTGGTCCGAGATGCGCATGACGAGGTTCATGTGGTGCTCGACGAGCAGGACGGTCATCTTCAGCTCGTCGCGCAGCTGCCGGATGAAGGTCGCGAGCGCCTCGACCTCCTCGTGGTTCAGCCCGCCGGCGGGCTCGTCGAGGAGGATCAGCCGCGGCTCGGAGATCAGCGCTCGCGCGAGCTCGATGCGCTTCAGCGTCCCGAACGGGAGCCCGGCGGCGAGCCGGCCGGCGACGTCCGCGATCCCGACGTACTCGAGCGTCTCGAACGCCTTCGCGCGCATCGCGCGCTCGCGCTTGAACCGCGAGACGGTGTGCGCGCCGACGAGCGTGTTCTCGAGCACGGTCATCGTCGGGAAGAGCTCGACGTTCTGGAACGTCCGGGCGATCCCGCGCTGCACGACGCGGCTCGGCGGCGTGTGCAGCAGCGACTTCCCGTCGAAGACGACGTCGCCCGAGTCGACGCGGTAGAGGCGGGTGATGACGTTGAACGCCGTCGTCTTGCCGGCGCCGTTCGGGCCGATCAGGCCGAAGATCGTGTGGGGCTCGACGGCGAAGCTCACCTCGTCGAGCGCGACGATGCCGCCGAAGCGGAGTGACGCCTTGTCCAGGGAGAGCAGGGCCACGACCGCAGGAGAATCTACTGCCGTTCCAGATATTCGCGCCAGAGCTGCTCCATCGTCGTCTCGCGCGGCGCCGCGGCGTGGGTCGGGTCGTACGGCGTGTGGTTGACGGCGCGGACCACGAACCGCCGCTCCCCGTCGACGTCGAGGACGTTGATGCAGCCGGGCGCCTGCTCGAAGCCGCCGAGGAACGAGGGCTCGTCGAGCAGCGCCCAGCTGATGATCGCCCGGTTGACGGCGCCGTGCAGCACGAGCAGCCCGACGTCCCAGGATGCGTCGTCGAGGAATCGCTCGACCGCCGGGACGACGCG
>JBEQUF010000212.1:0-4360 GCA_040349295.1 Actinomycetota bacterium
CCGCGGCACTCGCGACGACGACGACCACGACGGTCGAGACCCGGACGCCGGTCGCGACCGTCGCGGTGACGGCTCCGAGCCTGCCCGACCTTACACAGACCTCACAAAACGCAGGCGCAAGGATTCCCGAACTCGGGCATCTCATTCCGTAGGACGTGCCCTCGTCCCTGATCTCTCCGGGGCCATGCCGCCCGCGGGCCCCGGAGAGATCCTTTTGATTCCGCGACCCGACCGCTCCGCTTTGCTCGAGCGCGGACGAGGACGGAACCGTCTCGTTCCCATCCTGGGCGAGCCGCGCCCGCGCAGGTCGGGCGCGGCCGAGAGCCGGTTGCTACGGTCCGGCTATGTCGATCGTGAACAGGCGCAACGCCGTCGTCGGCTGGGTCGTGACGAAGGTCGTCAAGCGCGTCGTCAAGAAGAAGGCGTCGGACGCGGTCCCGAGCGCGAAGACCGGCGGTGCAGCGGCCGGTGGCCTCGCAGCGGTGCTCGGCGCACTCCTCTTCTGGAAGAAGAAGCGCTCCGGCAGCAACGACGCGTGAGCGGATTCTTCCGCGACGCGATCCGGGACATCGTCCCGTACGAGCCCGGCAAGCCGATCGACGCCGTCCAGCGCGAGCTCGGCCTCGACCGCGTGATCAAGCTCGCTTCGAACGAGGGGCCGTACGGGCCGTTCCCGAGCGCGCTCGAGGCGATGGAGCGCGCGCTCCGCGAGCTGAACCGGTATCCGGACGGCGGTGTCTGGAACCTGCGCGCGGCCCTGGCCGAGCGGCACGGCGTGCAGCACGACGAGATCGTCGTCGGCCCGGGCGCCGACGCGATCATCGACTGGCTCTCGCAGGCCGCGCTCGATCCCGGCGACGAGATCGTCTGCGGCTGGCCGTCGTTCGCGAGCTACGTCCTCGGCGCCGCGAAGATGGGCGCCGTCTCGACGACCGTGCCGCTCGTCGACCACACGTACGACCTCGACGCGCTGCTCGCGGCGATCACGCCGCGGACGAAGCTCGTCTACGTCTGCCATCCGAACAACCCGACCGGCACCGCGAACGGCAGCGCCGAGCTGCGCGCGTTCTTCGACCGTGTGCCCGAGCACGTGCTCGTCGTGCTGGACCAGGCGTACTTCGAGTACATCGACGACGCCGACTACCTCGACGGCGTCGACCTGCTTCGCGAGGGGCGGCGTGTCGTCGTCCTCCGGACGTTCTCGAAGATCTACGGCCTCGCCGGCGAGCGGGTCGGCTACGGCGTCGCGCCGGCGGACGTCGTCGCGGCGACGAGCAAGGTGCGGCGCGCGTTCGAGGTCACGTCCGTCGCCCAGGCGGCCGCGCTCGCGAGCATGGACGACGAGGACGAGCTCGCCCGCCGGCGCGCGGAGAACGCCGCCGGCCGCACGCGGCTCGAGGCGATCCTGCGCGAGCACGGCCTCTATCCGGCCGGGCCGTCGCTCTGCAACTTCCTCTATGCGGACGTCGGCGACGGGCGCGGCGTCTTCGACCGCCTGCTGCGCGAGGGCGTGATCGTCCGTCCGCTCGGCGGCTTCGGCGCGCCCGAGGCGATTCGCATCACGGTCGGCACGCCCGAGGAGCTCGAGCGGTTCAGTGCCGCCTTGGGACACGTCCTTTCGGGCGTCTCGTCATAACGGCTGACGGCTGTTAACGTCCCGCGGGCCGTGCCCGCGACAAGACAGCTGCTGCCACTGCGGCTGCGTCCCTTCCGGCTCCTGTTCTTCTCCACGCTGGGGTCGAGCTTCGGGTCGCTGCTCGCCGCGATCGCGCTCGCGATCGACGTGAAGGACCGGACGGACGCCGGCGTCTGGGTCGGCGCGGTCCTCGTCGTCGAGTTCGTGCCGATGATCGTCGTCGGGCTGACGCTCGGCCCGCTCCTCGACCGGCTCGAACGGCGGAAGCTGATGGTCGCCGCCGACCTCGTGCGCGCGGCGATGTTCTGCATCCTCCCGTTCGCGCCGAACGCGCCGACGATCGTCGCGCTCGCCGCCGTCGTCGGGCTTGCGAACGGGTTCTTCCAGCCGGCGGTGTACGCGGGCGTTCCGAACCTCGTCCCCGAGGAGGAGCTGACCGAGGCGAACGCGCTCCTCCAGACGGTCGAGAACCTGAGCTGGGCGGTCGGCCCGGTCATCGGCGGCGTCATCACCGCGGCGTCGGGCCCGCACCTCGCCTACTGGGTCAACGCCGCGTCGTTCTTCGTCTCGGCGGCCCTGATCGTGCAGATCCCGAGGGAGAAGCTGCAGAGCGCGGTGGCGCTGACGCGCGGTCACTGGACGGATCTCGCCGACGGGTTCCGCGCCGTCTTCCGCTCCCGGATGCTGCTCGCGGTGCTGCTCGCGTGGAGCGTCGCCGGCCTCGGCGTCGGCAGCATCAGCGTCAGCGAGGTCTTCTTCGCGAAGAACACGTTCCACGCCGGCGACTTCGGCTACGGCCTCCTGTTCGGCGGCATCGGCACCGGCCTCGTGCTCGGCAGCTTCTTCAGCGGTCTCGTCGTCGACCGGTTCGGTCTGGCGAAGGCGTACGGCGCAGCAATTCTCGTCATGGCGATCGGCTTCGGGGCGGGCGCGGCGAGCCCCGACGTCTGGGTCGCGGCCGTCTTCTGCGTCGTCGGCGGCATCGGAGACGGCGTCGCGATCGTCTGCAACGCGCTGCTCGTGCAGCGCGGCGCGACCGACGACGTGCGCGGGCGCGCGCTGACGGTGCTCATGAGCTCGACGCGGCTGGTGCAGGCGCTCTCGACGGTCCTCGCCGGGGCGCTCATGCCCGCGGGCGGCGCGCGCTGGGTCTGGGCCGCGGGCGCCCTCTCGTTCGCGGCGGCGGCGCTGATCGGCTGGGGCCTCGCGCGCGAACCGGCACGCGCACCGGTCGAGCAGCTCGCATAGCTAGGGTCCCGCCTCGTGGCCGGGCGGCGCGACTGGACCCGTGAGACCCTCGCCGCCGGCGTCCGCGACGGCGACCGGCGCGCGCTGGCGCGCGCGATCACGCTCGTCGAGAACGGCGACGCGCTGGCCTACGACGTCGTCCGCGACCTCTATCCCGAGACCGGCAAGGCGTACGCGATCGGACTGACCGGGCCGCCGGGCGTCGGCAAGTCGTCGCTCATCTCCGCGCTGCTGCGGCACGTCCGCGCGCAGGACGCGCAGGTGGGCGTCATCTCCGTCGACCCGTCGAGCCCGTTCTCGCACGGGGCGCTGCTCGGCGACCGCATCCGCCTGACCGACCACTTCCTCGACCCGGGCGTCTTCATCCGCTCGATGGGGACGCGCGGGCATCTCGGCGGGCTCGCGGAGGCGACGCTGCAGGCGCTGCTCGTCCTCGACGCGGCGGGCAAGGAGCTCGTCTTCCTCGAGACGGTCGGAACGGGGCAGAGCGAGGTCGAGGTGATCGGCATCGCCGACACGGTGCTGCTCGTGCTGATGCCCGGCTCCGGCGACTCGGTCCAGGCGCTGAAGGCCGGGATCATGGAGATTCCCGACGTGATCGCGATCAACAAGATGGATCACCCGGCCGCGAAGACGATGCTGAACGAGGTGCGCTCGATCCTCGCGCTCGATCGCGGCCGCGCGTGGAACCCGCCGATCGTGCTGACCGAGGCGACGCGCGGCGAGAACGTGCCCGAGCTGTGGGCGAAGATCGAGGAGCACCGCGCGTACCTGACCGAGAGCGGCGAGCTCGAGGCGCGGCGGCGGAAGAACCTCGCGGGCGAGGTCTTCGGCGTCGCCTCCGCGCGCGCGAAGCAGCATCTCGAGCGTGCTGTCCAGGACGACCCGGAGCTGCAGCGCGTGCTCGACGCCGTGCAGGCGCGGGAGCTCGACCCGCTCACCGCCGTGCGCGAGATCCTCGAGAAGGTGTTCAAGGTTGAGACCTGATCTGTCGGACATCGAAGCCGCCCGCGCGCGGCTGGCCGACGTCGCGCGCGTCACGCCCGTCTACACGAGCGAGACGCTCTCGCGCGCGACGGGCCGCGAGGTGCAGCTGAAGGCCGAGAACCTGCAACGCACGGGCTCGTTCAAGATCCGCGGCGCGTACAACCGGATCTCGCAGCTCGACGAGCGCGAGCGGGCGGCCGGCGTCGTCGCGGCGAGCGCCGGCAACCACGGGCAGGCGGTTGCGTGGGCGGCGCGCGAGGTCGGCTCGAAGGCGCGCATCTTCATGCCGCAGGATGCGCCGATGGCGAAGGTCGACGCCACGCGGCACTACGGCGCCGACGTCGAGCTGACCGGGCCGGCGATCGAGGAGGCGCTCGACGCGGCGCAGGCGTACGTCGCCGAGCACGGCGCGACGCTCGTCCATCCCTGCGAGGACCCGCGCGTCATCGCCGGGCAGGGGACGATCGGCCTCGAGCTCGCCGACCAGGT
>JBEQUF010000311.1:0-7807 GCA_040349295.1 Actinomycetota bacterium
CGAGCTCCGGAACAGCGGCGCCGGCAAGCCCACGCTGCGCGTCCGGTTGTTCGCCAAGGCTCGCATCGACGACGACGCACGCATCGCCTGGGTCTCGCGGACTCGACTCCGCGTCTACGACAACAGCTACGTCGAATACGACCTGGGGACGCGTAGGAAGACGGCGCTCCCGTCCGAGCTGACGCCGTACGACAGCGCCTTCTCGGCGACCGGCACGACCGCCGAGTGGCGGTTCGGAGACCCCGCCGACTCGCTCCTGCGCGGCACGCAGACGATCGCCACGATCGCGGCCTGCCACGACGACGAGCCGTTCGAGAGTCTGCATTTCCTCGGCCGGACGAACGCACTCGTCTACCAGACCGGCTGTCCGGTCCCATCCGCCGACATCTACTCGATCGCCCCCGACGGCTCGGGCCTCACGCAGGTGACCTCGACGCCGGAGCACGAGATGTCTCCGTCGCTGAGCCCGGACCGCTCGCGCGTCGCGTATGTGCAGGAGCCTGTCGCGTCGTTCTGCAAGGGGTGCGCCGAGTCGATCTGGGCGAGCAACCCGACGGTGCAGCTGACGGCTCCCAAGGACACCGACACGCTCCTCTTCGACGAGAGCCCGAGCTGGTCGCCGGACGGAACGCAGATCCTGTTCAGCCAAGCGGGCTTCGACGGGCCGACGAAGCTGACGACCGTCCCCGCCGCCGGCGGAGCGCCGACGCTCCTCGGCGTCGACGGCGTGCACCCCGTCTGGGGGCCGAAGCTGATCGCGTTCGAGGTCGACGGCCTGACGCCGAAGCTCGAGACGTACGACCCGGCGACGCATGCGGTCACGGTCGTCGCGACGACGAAGGGGCTCGATCCGATGGCGCTCGCATGGTCGAGCGACGGCCGGCTCGCGTATCTCGCGAACGCAGGTGCCGACGAGCGGATCGCGATCGTCGGCGGCACGTCGTTCGACGTGACGAAGCTGCTGCCGCCGCGGTCGAGGGCGACCGGCCTCGCCTGGTCGCCGGACGGCACGCGGTTCGCGTTCGTCGCGAACGACGTGAACGGGATCGGCGAGGTCTACACGGTGGGGACGGACGGGAGTGGGCTGACGCAGGTCACCCGCAACGTCGACGCGGTCGGGAACCTAAGCTGGCGCTGAGATGGCGCGCAGCTGGGCAGAGCTCCTCGGAGAAGAGAACGCGCAGCCGGAGCCGGAGGAGCAGCGTGGCCGCTTCTTCTCGCGCCTGCGCGAGTCGCTGAGCAAGAGCCGGCGCGCGCTCACCGAGCAGATCGCGGTCGCCGCGTTCGACCCGTCGAGCGAGGCCGACTGGGAGCGCCTCGAGGAGGCGCTGATCATGGGCGACGTCGGCGTGCGTGCGACCGCCGAGCTCGTGCAGCGGCTCGAAGCGCGCGGCGACGTGGCGGAGAACCTCAACGACGCGCTCGCCGAGGAGGTTGCGCAGCTCTTCGGCGAGCCGCCGACGCTCGACCTCTCGCACGGGCCGACCGTGATCCTCGTCGTCGGCGTCAACGGCACCGGCAAGACGACGACGATCGGCAAGCTCGCGTCGAAGCTCCATCAGCACGGGCACAGCGTCGTCGTCGGCGCGGCCGACACGTTCCGCGCGGCGGCCGAGGAGCAGCTCGAGATCTGGGCGCAGCGCGCGAACGCCGACTTCGTCGGCAGCGAGCGCGGCGGCGACCCGGCCGCGGTCGCGTACGACGCGATCGACGCTGCGCAGGCGCGCGGCCGCGACGTCGTCATCGTCGACACGGCGGGCCGCCTCCACACGCAGACGAACCTGATGGAGGAGCTCGCCAAGGTGCGTCGCGTGATCGGGCAGAAGCTCGACGGCGCGCCGCACGAGACGCTGCTCGTCGTCGACGCGACGACGGGGCAGAACGGGCTGCAGCAGGCGCGGCTCTTCGGCGAGGCCGCCGGTGTGACCGGTGTCGTGCTGACCAAGCTCGACGGCAGCGCCAAGGGCGGCGTCGCGATCCCGATCGCCTACGAGCTCGGCCTGCCGGTCAAGCTCGTCGGCGTCGGCGAGCAGATCGACGACCTGCGGCCGTTCGACGCGCAGGATTTCTCGCGCGCGCTCGTGTCCGGCTGAGCCTCCCAGGCAGGGAGGTCCGACTCCGGGAATCCCGGATCTCGGGGAGTACACTGGCCCGCTGATGTTCGACACGCTGTCCGACAAGCTCCAGGCGGCGCTCGGCGACCTCCGCGGGCGCGGCGTCCTCGACGACGAGGCGATCTCGAAGGCGATGCGCGAGGTGCGCCTCGCGCTCCTCGAGGCCGACGTCAACTTCGGCGTCGTCAAGGACTTCGTCGCCCGTGTGCGCGAGCTCGCGCTCGGCGAGGACGTCATGAAGAGCCTGACGCCGGGCCAGCAGGTGGTGAAGATCGTCCACGACGAGCTCGCGCGCCTGCTCGGGGAAGGGACGTCGCAGATCGCGTTCGCCCAGCGCCCGCCGACGACCATCCTGCTCGCCGGCCTGCAGGGCTCGGGCAAGACGACGACGGCCGGCAAGCTCGCGCTGCTCCTGCAGGGCGACGGGAAGAAGCCGGCGCTCGTCGCCGCCGACCTCCAGCGCCCGGCGGCGATCGAGCAGCTGATCCAGCTCGGGCAGCAGGTCGGCGTCCCCGTCTACGCCGAGGAGCGCGCCGATCCCGTCCAGGCGGTGCGCAACGGCATCGAGCGTGCGCGCGAGGACGGACGCGACGTCGTCATCCTCGACACCGCCGGCCGCCTGCACGTCGACGAGGCGCTGATGGAGGAGCTCGCGGCGGTGCGCAAGGAGGCGAAGCCGACGAACGTGCTGCTCGTGCTCGACGCGATGACGGGTCAGGAGGCGGTCAACGTCGCGCAGGCGTTCCAGGAGCGGATCGACTTCGACGGCGTCGTGATGACGAAGCTCGACGGCGACGCCCGCGGCGGCGCCGCGCTCAGCGTCAAGGCCGTCACCGGCAAGCCGATCAAGCTCGCGTCGGTCGGCGAGAAGCTCGACCAGCTCGAGTGGTTCCACCCGGACCGCATGGCCGGGCGCATCCTCGGCATGGGCGACGTGCTGACGCTGATCGAGCGGGCGGAGGCGGCGGTCGAGGAGGACGAGCGCGAGGAGCTCGAGCGCCGGATGATGGCGGGCGAGTTCACCTTCGACGACTTCCTCAAGAGCTACAAGATGCTGCGCCGGATGGGCCCGCTCCAGGGCGTCCTCAAGATGATCCCGGGGCTCGGCAAGCAGCTCGAGGGCCTCGACCAGGTCGACGAGAAGCAGCTGGCCCGGGTCGAGGCGACGATTCTCTCGATGACGCCCCAGGAACGGCGGCTGCCGAGCATCATCGACGCCTCCCGCCGCCGCCGGATCGCCGCCGGCAGCGGGGTCTCGATCCAGCAGGTGAACCAGCTGCTCGAGGCCCGGAAGCAGATGGCCAAGATGATGAAGGCGATGGGTTCAGGCACTATGCCCCAGTTGCCCGGCATGGCGCCGGCGGCCGAGCGTCGCCCGACGGCACGCAGGACGAAGAGCAAACGGAAAAAGAGAGCGAAGAGGTAATCGAATGGCAGTGAAGTTGAGGCTGACGCGGATCGGCTCGAAGAAGAACCCGATCTACCGCGTCGTCGCAGCCGACTCGCGCTCGCCGCGCGACGGCAAGTTCATCGAGATCGTCGGCCGCTACAACCCGCAGTCGGAGCCGTCGCTGATCGAGTTCGACGAGGCGAAGGTCAAGGGCTGGCTCGAGAAGGGCGCGCAGCCGACGGAGCCCGTCGCGAAGCTGCTCAAGGCCAAGGGCATCTCGTAGCGTCGATGGCCGAGCTGCTCGCCGAGCTCGCACGCCGGCTCGTCGACGAGCCGGACGCCGTGCGCGTCGAGCAGGTCGAGGGCGACGACGGCGCGCTCGTGCTGCGCCTGCACGTCGCCGAGAGCGACGTCGGGAAGGTGATCGGCCGGCAGGGGCGCATCGCGCGGGCGCTGCGCACGGTCGTGCGCGCCGGCGGGCCCGCGACGGGCCGCCGGCTGCAGCTCGAGATCGTCGGTTGATCGCCGCCCTCTACGACATCCACGGCAACCTCGCCGCGCTCGAGGCGGTGCTGGCGGAGGTGCCGGAGGAGGCCGAGATCGTCGTCGGCGGCGACGTCGTGGCGGGCGGGGCAGAGGCGTCGGAGACGCTCGAGCGCCTGCGCGGGCTCGGCGACCGCGTCCACTGGCTGCGCGGCAACGGCGACCGCGAGCTCTATCCGGGCGAGGAGGGCCTGGCGCCGCCGGAGTCGCTCGCCGACACGCGCGCGCAGCTCTCCGACGAGCAGATCGAGTTCCTGTACCGGCTCCACCCGACCGTGCGGATCGGCGACGTGCTGTACGTGCACGCGTCGCCGCGCAACGACCTGGACATCTTCACCGAGGCGACGCCGGAGGAGCGCATCGCGTTCCTCTTCGAGGACGTCGACGCCGGCGTCGTCGTGTGCGGGCACACGCACATGCAATTCGACCGTGTCGTCGCCGGCACGCGCGTCGTCAACGCCGGCAGCGTCGGCATGTCCTACGACGAGCGTCCCGGCGCGTACTGGCTGCTCGACCTCGAGCCTCGCTTCACGCCGTACGCCGGCGTGCCGGAGCCGGAGCACACGCGCGACGAGGTGCTCGCCTTCTTCACCGAACGTGGGCTCTGAGCTCGTCTCGATCGGCCGGGTCGGCAAGCCGCACGGCCTCGACGGCTCGTTCTTCGTCGAGGGTGCGAGCGAGCGCGACGGCGCGTTCGCACGCGGGACGAAGCTGGTCGTCGACGGCGCCGAGCGCGAGATCGTCGCGTCCAAGCGCGGCGGCGGCGGGCGGCCGGTGATCCGGCTGGACGGGGCCGTCCAGCGCGGCGCGACGCTGTCGGTGCCGAGGGCCTCGCTCCCCGAGCTGCCCGAGGACGAGTACTACGCGTTCGAGCTCGTCGGGCTTGCTGTCGAGGAGGAGACCGGGCGTCTCCTCGGGAAGGTGCGGGACGTGCTCGAGTACCCTGCCAACGACGTGCTCGAGCTGGACTCGGGAATGTCGCTGCCGCTCGTGGAGGCTTGCGTGCGGCTGGTCGATCTGGCCGCCGGCCGGATCGTCGTCGCCCCAGGCTTTGCCGATCCCGAGTGAGAGTCGACGTCTTCACCCTCGTTCCGCACGCGTTCGCGTGGCTCACCGAGCAGCGTCCGATCGCGGGCATCCTCGGCGGCGAGCTCGAGCTGCGGCTCTTCAACTACCGCGACACGACGCCGCTGCGTGCGGGCCAGGTCGACGACGAGCCGTACGGCGGCGGCGCCGGCATGGTGCTGCGCGTCGACGTCGTCGCTTCCGCGCTCGATGCCGTGTACGGCGACGCGAAGCCGGCGCGCGTGATCGCGCTGTCGCCGCAGGGGCGGCCGCTCACGCAGACGATGGTCGAGGAGCTCGCCACGCTGGAGCACATCACGCTGCTGTCGGCGCGCTTCGAAGGGTTCGACGAGCGGATCGTCGAGCATCTCGCGACCGACGCGATCTCGATCGGGCCGTACGTCCTCTCGAACGGCGATCTGCCGGCCATGGTGCTGCTCGACGCGGTGACGCGGCGCCTGCCCGGCGCGCTCGCCGAAGGGAGCGGCGAGCTCGAGAGCTTCAGCGAGGAGCTCGGCGGCGCGCTCGAGTATCCGCACTACACGCGGCCCGCCGACTTCCGCGGGTGGGAGGTGCCGGACGTCCTCCTCTCCGGCGACCACGCGCGGATCGACGCGTGGCGCAGGGAGCACGTGCGATGAGAGATCCGCTCGGACGCATCGCTCCGGGGCTGCCGCGCAACGTCCGCGTCGTCCTCGACTGGGTGCTGACGATCGGCGGCGCGATCCTGATCGTCCTCGCGCTCAAGGCGTGGGTCGTCAACCCGTACCGCATCCCGTCCTCGTCGATGGAGCCGACGCTGCACTGCGCGCGCCCGGCGCCGGGGTGCGAAGCCCGCTTCAGCGACCGCGTCCTCGCGAACCGCTTCATCTACCACTTCCGCAAGCCGAAGCGCGGCGAGATCATCGTCTTCAACACGCCGCCGATGGCGAAGGAGAAGTGCGGCTCGGGCGGCACCTTCGTGAAGCGGCTGATCGGCCTGCCCGGTGAGACGGTCAGCGAGCGGGACGGCATCGTCTACATCGACGGGCGGCAGCTCGTCGAGCCGTACATCAAGCCCGACCGGCGCGACCACAACCCGCCCGAGAGCTGGACGGTGCCGAAGGGCCAGTACTTCTTCATGGGCGACAACCGCGCCGAGTCGTGCGACTCGCGCGTCTGGGGCTCGGTGCCGCGGAAGAACCTCATCGGCGAGGTCTTCTTCGTCTACTGGCCCCCGAACCGCCTCGGCTTCAGATAGCCCGGACAGGGGTGCTGGCACCAGGGTGAGATGCCGGGTGTCGCCAGAGACATCAGGCCCTCGAAAAACGACGCTGGACGTACAACGATCCCAGGAAGGAGTACGTCATGCGTCGACTGTTCAACGAGCTCACCTATCTGGTCTACGGCCTCGTCGCCTCGGCCGCCTGGTTCGGGCTGCTGCTGGCCGGCTGGCTCGCCGTGGCGCTGCTCGCCGTGACGCCGCTCGTCGTGCCGGTGCTGGTCGCGTTCCGCTGGGCGACCCGCGGCTTCACGCTCGGCGAGGCGGCGGTCGCCCGCGAGCTGCTCGGCGCCGACGTCGCCGTCCCGCCGGCGCGGCCGATGGAACGGGGCTACGTCGGCCGGATCCGGAGCACGTTCAACGACGCCGACTTCTGGCGGCAGCAGGCATACGGCGTCATCCGCATGCTCGGCGGCTTCGGCGCCGGCGTCGCCGCCGTGAGCGCGGTCGGCTCGTCCCTCTACCTCGTCGCGCTGCCGATCTCCTACCGCTGGGTCGACCAGTGGCAGGTGCACACGCTCGGCCGTGCGTTCGCGGCCGTGCCGGTCGGCCTCGTCGCCCTCGGCATCTCGGCGCTGCTCGTCCACGGCCTCGCCCGCGCCTTCGCGCGGGCGACGCCGCGACTTGTCGGCACCGGGCCGGCGCCCGCCGGGGCCGGGCCGAGCGGTCCGGGTCGCACGGGCCTGCCCGAGCACGCCGCCGTCTACGCGTTCGTGAACCTGCTCTGCGTCGTCATCTGGGCGGCCACGACGCGCGCGTACTTCTGGCCGCTGTGGCCGCTGCTCTCGCTCGGCGTGCCGCTCGCGGTGCACGCGATCGCGATCCGCTCGCGGGGGGTCGGGCGGCGCTGGCGGGCGACGGCGATCCACGCCGGCACGGTCGGGGTGCTCTCGGTCTATCTCGTCGCCATCTGGGCGGTGACGACGATCCACGGCTACTTCTGGCCGTTCTGGCCGATCCTCGGCTTCGTCCTGACGGTGGGCGCGCGAGCGCTCGCCGTCAGGCGCTGGAAGCTGGAGCAGCGCATCGACGTGCTCGAGACGACGCGGGCGGGCGCGGTCGAGGCGGCGGAGGGAGAGCTGCGCCGCATCGAGCGCGACCTGCACGACGGCGCCCAGGCACGGCTGGTCGCGCTCGGCATGAGCCTCGGCCTCGCCGAGCAACGCCTCGCCGATGACCCGGACGGGGCGCGGCGGCTGCTCGAGGAGGCGCGCACCGGGGCCGAGGAGGCGCTCCGCGAGCTGCGGGACCTCGCCCGCGGCATCCATCCGCCCGTCCTCTCCGACCGCGGGCTCGAGGCGGCGCTCGCCGCGCTCGTCGCCCGCCTGCCGCTGCCGGTCGAGGTCGACGTCGACCTGCCGGAGCGGCCGCCGGCGGCGCAGGAGACGGCCGCCTACTTCGTCGCCGCCGAGGCGCTCGCGAACGCCTCGAAGC
>JBEQUF010000326.1:0-8882 GCA_040349295.1 Actinomycetota bacterium
GGACGGCCGCCAGCCGGTACAGCCGTCGGTCGCGGAAGAAGCCCCAGTCGAGCCGCTCGTCGGCATGGCCGACGGTGCGGGCCGAAGGCGGCGAGAGCAGGAGCAGGACGGCGCAGGCGAGGCAGACGGCGATCGCGCTCGCATAGGCGGCACGCCAGCCGAGCGAGGTCGACGCGAGCGCGGGCACGACGACGACGGCGATCCCGGGCGCGAGCACCGAGCCGCCGCCGTACATCCCCTGCAGCAGCGCGCCGCCGCCGCGCATGCGGATGTAGTCGCTGCCGCCGACGAACGCGAAGCCGGTGCCGACGCCGACGACGGCACGGCCGAGGAAGGCGAGCGCCGGGCTCGCGGCCGGCAGCGAGATCGCGTTCCCCGCGGCGACGAGTGCCAGGCCGAGGAGCGCGCTCGAGCGTGCGCCCCAGCGATCGGCCGCCCGACCGCCCGGGATCTGCATGACCATGTGCATGACGAACTGCACGGTCACGAACGCTCCGACGACGGCGAGCGACACTCCGTAGACGTGCGAGAGCCTGGTCGCGATCGGGCCGAGCACGGCGATGTTCCAGCCGACGCCGAAGCCGATGCCGATGCCGCCTGCACGCCACACGGGCGCGTAGGCTACGCCGGTGAAGATCATCTGCGTCGGCCAGAACTACCGCGCGCACCTGCAGGAGATGCAGGGGCAGGAGGTCGCCGTCCCGACCCTCTTCGGCAAGTTCGCGGAGACGCTGATCGGCGACGGCGACGCGATCGTCCTTCCGCGCGACTCGACCCACGTCGACGCCGAGGCCGAGCTCGCGGTCGTGATCGGCAAGACGGCGCGGCACGTCTCGCGCGAGGACGCCCTCAAGCACGTGCGCGGATACGTCTGCGCGAACGACGTCAGCGCGCGCGACCACCAGTACGGCGACGGCCAGTGGTGGCGCGGCAAGAACCACGAGACGTTCTGTCCCGTCGGCCCCGAGGATCCCGTCCCGGTGAAGGAGCTCGGCGACGGCTCCGGGCTCCGCGTCATGCAGCTCCTGAACGGCGAGGTGATGCAGGACGGCAACACCGACCAGTTCATCTTCGACGTGCCGTACCTGATCGCGTTCGCGTCGAGCGTCCTGCCGCTCGAGCCCGGCGACCTGCTCCTGACGGGGACGCCCGCAGGCGTCGGCTATGCCCGCGACCCGAGGGTGTCGCTGAAGCCCGGCGACGTCGTCGAGGTCCGCGTCGAGGGGATCGCGACGCTCCGCAACCCCGTCGTCGCCTCGGACTAGCGCAACGTGGTTGCGGGACATGTCCCGCAACCACGTTGCGAGACATGGCTCAGGCGCGCTCGAGCACGACGACCGGGATCTCGCGGTCGGTCTGCTGCTGGTACTCGGCGTAGTGGGCCCACTCGCCGTTCATCAGCCTCCAGAGGCGGTCGCGCTCCTCGCCCTCGGCGTCGCGCGGGCGGACGGTGAACTTCTCGCCCTTGATCTGCACCTCGGCCGACGGTGTCTTGACGAGGTTCTTGTACCAGCCCGGATGCTCCGGGGCGCCGCCCTTCGAGGCGACGATCACCGGGTTGTCGCCGTCGAGGCCGAAGATCAGCGGCGTCGTCGTCGGATTGCCGCTCTTCCGCCCCGTCGTCGTCAGCAGGAGGATGTGCGACCCCTCGCGCCAGTCGTATCCCTCCTCGCCGTCCGTCTCCTGATAGCGACGGACGTGCTCTTCACCGAACAGATCGCTCATGCGCTCAGCCCCTCCAATGTCTTGGTTGCCAAACGGTCGAGCGCCTCGACGGCCAGCTCGAGGTGCTCCTCCTTCGTGTCCTCCAGCTTCGTGTGCGAGAGGCCACGGAGGGATTGCACGAAGAGCATTACCGTCGGAACCCCTGCCCGCGCAACTTCCGCGGCGTCGTGCAGCGGCCCGCTCGGCAGGCGGTGCGACGTCCCGCAGGTCTCGAGGATCGCAGCGTCGGCAAGCTCGATCAGCCCCGCGTCGAACGGGATCGGCTCGATGCTCCAGATCCGCTCCCACGCCACCTCGACGTCCTCCTCCGCCGCGAACCGCTCGCTCGCCTCCTTCGCGAGGCGCAGGAGCTCGGCGAGCGAGCCTGCGTCGAGATGGCGCTGGTCGAGCAGCTGCTCGGCCGTCTCGACGACCGACGTGACGATCCCCGGCCGGCAGACGACGTTGCCGGACGTGCAGACCGCGCCGCCCCCGACCTGCTCCGCGATCGCCCGGATCTCGAGCGCGAGCTTCGCGGCGCCGGCGAGGGCGTCGCGCCGCTTGTCCATCGGCGTCGAGCCGGCGTGGGCCGCCTGGCCCTTCCACGTGATCTGGTGCCGCTCGACGCCGAACGTCCCCAGCACGACGCCGAGGGGCAGATCGAGCGACTCGAGCACGGGCCCCTGCTCGATGTGCAGCTCCAGGTACGCCGCAGCGCCGGCGAGCTGCGAGCGCGCGTCCAGCGCCCGGTCGAGCTCGACGCCGTGCTCGCGGAGCGCGTCGGGCAGCGCGATGCCGTCGAGGTCGTGCCGCTGCCGCAGCTCCTCCTGGTCGGCCATCGAGCCGGCCGCCGCCGACGAGCCGAAGAGCGAGCGGCCGAAGCGCGCGCCCTCCTCGTCCGCCCACGAGACGAGGCGCACGGTCAGCGGCGGCGTCCCTTCGGCGGCGATGCGCCGGAGCACCTCGACGCCGGCCATGACGTTCAGGCAGCCGTCGAGCCAGCCGCCGTTCGGCACCGAGTCCATGTGGCCGCCGATCAGGAGCGCCCGGTTGGACGCACCGCGCAGCGTGAACCACTGGTTGCCCGCTGCGTCGATCTCCTCGACCGCCCCCGTCTCCGCGACGGCGTCCCGGAGGAACTGTCGCGCGCGCTCCCAGGTATCGGTCCAGGCCACGCGCTGCGCGCCGTTGACATCGCCCGTGAGCGCCTGCAATTCGCGCAGTTCGCGGACGGTCCGCGTCGGATCCAGGCCCATGGCGCGAATCTACTCCACGTGTTAGAACCGGTGCCGATGACAGCGATTGCAGTCGAGCGGCCCCTGGACCGCGCAGCCGGAACGCGACGCGGCGCGGCGAGAGGGGTGCTCCTGCTCGTCGTCCTCGGCGTGCTCTGGGGCGCGTGGGAAGGCTTCCGCGCACTCGGCGTGCACTACCACTGGCAGCACCCGTTCCCCGTCGACTCGACGTCGATGCCGCACATCCACTCGATGCTCCAGGCGCTCTTCGAGCATCCGAACGCAGCCTCGCCGCTGCTGATCGTGACGCTGCTGAAGGCGGCCGCCTTCACGGCGAAGGAGGCCGCGCTCGGCTTCGCGATGGGCTCGGTCGGCGGCTTCGCGATCGGTGCGGCGCTCGCGCACTCGCGGATGCTCCAGCGCGGCTTCCTGCCGTACGTCGTCGCCTCGCAGACCGTGCCGATCCTCGCGATCGCGCCGATGGTCGTGATCTGGTTCGGCTCGATCCACGTCACCGCGTGGATCTCGGTTGCGGTGATCGCGTCGTACCTCACCTTCTTCCCGGTCGCGATCGCCACGCTGCGCGGCCTGCACGCCGCCGACCACCGCGCCCTCGAGCTGATGCGCTCCTACGCCGCGAACAAGTGGACCGTGCTCTGGAAGCTCCGCTTCCCGTCGGCGCTGCCGTTCATCTTCAGCGCGCTGAAGGTGTCTGCGACGGCGAGCATCGTCGGCGCGATCATCGGCGAGTCGCCGTCGTCGATCCAGGGCGGTCTCGGCGGCGCGATCCTCAACTTCGCGCAGTACTACAGCTTCCAGCCGCAGAACCTCTGGGCGACGAACCTCATCGCGGCGCTGCTCGGGATCGCCTTCTTCCTCGTCGTCCTGCTCGCCGAGAAGCTCGTCGTCCGCCGCGCGCCGGAGAACGTCGCGTGAGCGTCGTCGACGTCAAGAGCGTCTCGAAGGAGTTCAAGGGCGGCACCGTGGCGCTGCAGGACATCGACCTCTCCATCGAGCAAGGCGAGTTCGTCTCGCTGATCGGCCCGTCCGGCTGCGGCAAGTCGACGCTGCTGCGGATCATCGGCGACCTGATCGAGCCGTCGCAGGGCGACGTCTCCGTCAACGGGAAGACGGCGACCCGGGCGCGCCGCGACCACGACTACGGGATCGTCTTCCAGGACGCCGTCCTCTACAACTGGCGCACGGTCTCGAAGAACGTCGCGCTGCCGCTCGAGCTCGCCGGCTGGGATCGCGACAGGCGTGCGAGTCGCGTCGACGAGATGCTCGACCTCGTCGAGCTGCGCGGCTTCGGCGACCACCATCCGTGGCAGCTCTCCGGCGGCATGCAGCAGCGCGTGTCGATCGCGCGGGCGCTCTCGTTCGAGCCGTCGCTGCTCTTGATGGACGAGCCGTTCGGCGCGCTCGACGAGATGACGCGCGAGCGCCTGAACGCCGAGCTGCTGCGCATCTGGCAGGAGACGCGGTCGACGGTCGTCTTCGTGACGCACTCGATCGCAGAAGCCGTCTTCCTGTCGACACGGATCGTCGTCATGTCGGCACGGCCCGGGCGGATCTCGAAGGTGATCCCGGTCGACCTCCCGCAGCCGCGCACGGGCGAGACGCGCGAGGAGCCGCGCTTCTTCGAGCTCGCGACCGAGGTGCGCGAGGCGCTCCATCTCGGCGGGGTGACGGTGTGACGCTGCGGCGCGGCGCCACGAACTGGCTGCCCGCACTCGGCGTGCTGGTCGGCTTCGTCGGGATCTGGGAAGGCGTCGTCAAGGGCGCCCACGTCCAGCGCTTCCTCCTCCCCGCCCCCGACGCGATCTGGCGGGCGTTCGCCGACAACCAGGCGTCGCTCTGGCGCGAGGGCTGGTTCACCTTCCAGGAGGCCGTCGGCGGCTTCGCGATCGGCTGCTGCGTCGCGATCCTCGTGGCGATCGTCGTCGCACGCTGGGATCTGCTGGGCGGCGCGCTGATGCCGTACGCGATCGCGGCGAACGCGATCCCGATCATCGCCTTCGCGCCGATCACGAACGCCTGGTTCAACCCGCTCGACAAGACCTCGAAGATGGTGATCGCCGGCGTCCTCTGCTTCTTCCCGGTGTTCGTCAACGTCGTGCGCGGCCTGCGCAGCGTCAAGCCGCAGCAGCTCGAGCTGATGCGCTCGTACGCCGTCGGCGACTTCACCGTCTTCCGGCTCGTGCGCGTGCCGACGGCGCTGCCGTTCCTCTTCACCGCGCTGCGCGTCGCGTCGGTGCTGGCGATGATCGGCGCGATCGTCGGCTAGTACTACGGCGGGTCGCTCGACTCGCTCGGCGCCAACATCGAGCAGGACGCGGCGCTGTTCCAGTTCGAGAAGGCGTGGGCGGAGATCGCGATCGCCTGCATCTTCGGCATCGGCTTCTATCTGGCGGTCGCGCTGGCGGAGCGTCTTGCGACGCGCTGGCAGCCGCGGGTGGAGGGTCAAGGAGGGTAATCGACGGTGGGAAAGGGGAACTGGATGGGTCGGAAGAGAATGGTCGTGGGGCTGCTCGCGCTCGTCGTCGCGGCGGTCGCCGTGACGGCGGCACAGGCGAAGCCGCAGGCGCGGAAGCTCGACAACGTCACGCTCCAGCTGAAGTGGGTGACGCAGTCGCAGTTCGCCGGCTACTACGCGGCGGTGGCGAACGGCTACTACAAGGACTTCGGGCTGAACGTCACGCTGAAGGTCGGCGGGCCGAGCATCACGCCGGAGACCGTGGTGGCGAGCGGGCAGGCGCAGATCGGCGTCGACTGGGTGCCGAGCCTGCTGGCGACGCGTGACACCGGGACGAACCTCGTGAGCATCGCGCAGATGTTCGGCAAGTCGGGGATGACCGAGATCAGCTTCAAGAACAGCGGCATCACGTCGGTCAAGGCGATGAAGGGCAAGACCGTCGGCGTCTGGTGCTGCGGCAACCAGTTCGAGCTGTTCGCGGCGCTGACGAAGAACGGGATCGACCCCAACAACAAGAGCGACATCACGATCTTCAACCAGCCGTTCACGATGACGGACTTCCTCAGCAAGCGCATCCAGGCTGCTGCGGCGATGACGTACAACGAGCTGGCGCAGGTCCTCGAGACGAAGAACCCGGCGACGGGCAAGCTCTACACGCTCAGCGACCTGAACGTCATCCCGATGCAGTCGCAGGGCACGGCGATGCTCGAGGACAACCTGTTCACGACCCAGTCGTGGCTCGACAGCCATCGCGACGTCGCGGAGCGGTTCATCGCGGCGAGCGAGCGCGGCTGGATCTACTGCCGCGACCACGTCCAGCAGTGCACGAACATCGTGGTCAAGAACGGCACGGCGCTGCCGGCCGGGCACCAGCTCTGGCAGATGAACGAGATCAACAAGCTGATCTGGCCGAGCGCGAAGGGCATCGGCATCACCGATCCCGCCGCGTTCAAGCAGACGGCGGCGATCGCGCTCAAGTACAAGGTGATCAAGAAGGCGGCCTCGCCGAAGGCGTACGACGCGGCGATCGAGAAGGCGGCCCTCCAGTACCTGAAGGACCACGTCAAGGGGATCGACGTGTACGGCAAGAGCTACAAGCCGATCACCGTCACCCTCAAGGCGGGCGGCAAGTAGCAGGCATCTGACCGAGAAGGGAGATTCGCTCATGTCGTTGCTCATCAAAGGCGGCCGCATCGTCACCGCGGCCGACGACTACGTCGGAGACGTCTTCGTCGACGGCGAGCGGATCTCCCTGATCGGCGAGGACCTCGACGTCCCCGCCGACCGCGTCATCGACGCCGCGGGCAAGTACGTCCTGCCGGGCTGCATCGACCCGCACACGCACCTCGACATGCCGTTCGGCGGCACGGTGACGATCGACGACGTCGAGTCGGGTCAGATCTCGGCCGCCTTCGGCGGCACCACGTGCCACGTCGACTTCATCATCCAGGCGCAGGGCGCGACCTTCGCCGAGGCGCTCGACACGTGGCGCGCCAAGGCCGCCGGCAAGCAGATGATCGACATGGGGTACCACATGGCGATCACCGATCTCGAGCACGGCGGAACGCTCGAGGAGCTCGCGTCGCTGCCGGAGCAGGGCATCACCTCGTACAAGCTCTTCATGGCGTACAAGGGCGCGCTGATGGTCGACGACGAGACGCTCTACCGCGCGATGGAGGTGGCGGCGACGTCGGGCGCGCTCGTGATGGTGCACGCCGAGAACGGCGACGTCGTCGACCTGCTCGTGCGCCAGGCGCTCGAGGCGGGCAACACCGCCCCGCTCTACCACGCGCTGACGCGGCCGCCCGAGGCGGAGGGCGAGGCGACGAACCGCGCCATCCAGCTCGCACATCTCGCGGGCGCGCCGCTCTACGTCGTGCACGTGACGTGCCGCGAGGCGGTCGAGCCGATCGCCCGCGCGCGCGAGGCCGGCTGGGACGTCTGGGGCGAGACGTGCACGCAGTACTTCTTCAACTCGCTCGACGACATCGCGAAGCCGAGCTTCGAGGGTGCGAAGTACGTCTACTCGCCGCCGGTGCGGGACAAGGCGAACTGGGACGTCCTCTGGAACGCGGTGCGCGGCGACGCGCTGTCGATCGTCTCGACCGACCACTGTGCGTTCCTCTGGCAGGGGCAGAAGACGCTCGGCGAGGACGACTTCTCGAAGATCCCGAACGGCGGTCCCGGCCTCGAGGACCGGCTGAAGATGATCCACCACTTCGGCGTCAACGAGGGCCGGATCACGCTGAACCGGATGGTCGAGCTGCTCGCCACGAACCCGGCGAAGCTCTTCGGCCTCTACCCGCGAAAGGGGACGGTCGCCGTCGGCTCCGACGCCGACCTTGTGATCTTCGACCCGAACCGCGAGGTGACGATCTCCGCGGCGACGCATCACTCGAAGGCGGACTACTCGCTGTACGAGGGGACCGTCGTGCGCGGCGCGCCCGACGTCGTCCTCCTGCGCGGCAACGTCCTCGTCGAGAACGACGAGCTCGTCGCGTCGCCGGGGATCGGCCAGTTCGTCAAACGGGCCCGGTTCGGCGAGGAGCTGCCGTCGGCGCGAAGCGCGGCGGCGGCGGACTAGCGGCACGAATCCGACGCGCGTTCGGGCGCGTACCTCCGGCATGCCCAGACTGCTTGCACTCGCGCTCCTCGCGCTCCCGATCGTGCTGCTCCTGGCCGCCTGCGGCGGCAAGGGCTCCGGCTACTGAGCCTCCTTTGTAAGGAGGTCGCAAGGTTTAGGTCGAATTGAACGGGCGGTGGCTACCCTCGGGACCGTGGGGTCGGCAATCGCGAGAATCCTCGCGCTCCTCGCGCTCGTCGTCGTGGCGACTGCCGCGACCTACGCCAAGGGCGTCGACGTCTCCAACTACCAGGGCGCCGTCGACTGGCTGCAGGTCTCGAGCGCCGGGTATTCGTTCGCGTTCGCGAAGGCGTCGGAGGGCACGACCTTCACCGACGTCACCTACGCGCTGAACCGGATCGGCACGAACGGCATCGGCATGCGGCTCGGCGCCTACCACTTCGCCCAGCCGAGCGGCTCGAACGCGTCGCAGCAGACAGCGAGCGCGATCGCCCAGGCCGACCACTTCGTCGACGTCGCGCAGCCGAAGGGCGGCGACCTCCCGCCCGTGCTCGACCTCGAGACGACGAACAGCCTCAAGCCCGCAGGCCTCGTCACGTGGACGCAGGCGTGGCTCGACGAGGTGCAGGCGCGCACCGGCCTCGCAGCGCTCATCTACGCGTCGCCGGCGTTCTGGCAGAAGTCGCTCAGCGACACGAGCGCGTTCGCGCTCGCCGGCCACCGGCTCTGGATCGCGCACTGGACGAAAGCCTCCGCGCCGACGCTCCCGGCCTCCGACTGGGGCGGCGCAGGCTGAGCGTTCTGGCAGTGGTCGGACTGCCAGACCGTCGCGGGCATCCGGACGAAGTGCGTCGACGCCGACCGCGTCAACGGCGCCGACGCG
>JBEQUF010000330.1:0-16878 GCA_040349295.1 Actinomycetota bacterium
AGCGGCGTGAGCGGCACCTCCTGCCAGCGGGCCGCGCCGCCGCCCTTGTACCGCACCGCGGCGCCGAGGATCTCGTGCCCGTCGCGGAAGATCCGTGCGGTCACCTCGACGCGCTCGCCGACGGTGCGCTTGACTGCATACCGGCCGCCGTCGATCTGCGGGGTCACCCGCTGGATCTGGATCCGGGCCGGCGGCTCGTTCGTCTTTGGTAGGGGCACGACGCTGGAAGTCTCGACGATCAGAGGAATCGAAAACGCGAAATGGTGAAGCTCGAGCGGTCAGCAGGGATTCTCCTCCATCCGACCTCCCTCCCGAACGGCCGTCTCGACGAGGAGGCATACCGGTTCGTGGACTGGCTCGCCGCGGCCGGCCAGTCGTGGTGGCAGATGCTGCCGCTCGGCCCGCCCGACGAGTTCGACTCGCCGTACCGCGCGCGGAGCGCGTTCGCCGGCTCGAGCGACCTGCTCGCCGAGCCCGACGCGCCGGTCTCGAACGAGGAGATCGAGGAGTACGTCGCCCGCCAGGCCTACTGGATCGCCGGCTGGGCCCGCTTCGCCGGCGTCGGCGCCATCGCCGACCAGGTGCGCTTCGAGCGCGAGTGGAAGGCCCTGCGCGCGTATGCGCGCGAGCGGGGCGTGAAGCTGATCGGCGACGTGCCGATCTACGTCGCCGACGTCGGCGCCGACGTCGAGACCTGGCCGGAGCTCTTCGCGCACGGCGAGGTCGCCGGTGCGCCACCCGACGCCCTGAGCAAGACCGGGCAGCTGTGGGGCAACCCGCTCTACGACTGGCCGACGCATCGCGAGACCGGCTTCCGCTGGTGGGTCGAGCGCTTCCGCCGCGTCTTCGAGCTCGTCGACCTGGCGCGCATCGACCACTTCCGCGGCTTCGTCTCGTACTGGGCCGTCCCGGAGCGGCACAAGACCGCGAAGCACGGCCACTGGCGCCGCGCGCCCGGTCACGAGCTGCTCGAGACGCTCGAGCGCGAGCTCGGCGACCTGCAGGTGATCGCGGAGGATCTCGGCGTGATCACGCCGCCCGTCTACGCGCTTCGCGACGCCTTCGGTCTGCCCGGAATGGCCGTGCTGCACTGGGCGTTCGGCGGCAAGCCCGACAACCTGCACGCGCCGCGGAACCACCGGCCGAACGAGGTCGTGTACACGAGCACGCACGACACGAACACGACCGTCGGCTGGTTCACGGAAGAGCTCTCCCGCAAACGGCGCGCCGAGACAGGCCTCGACCCTGCCGAGCCGCACTGGGGGCTGATCGAGCTGGCGATGCAGTCGCGCGCCAACCTGGCGATCGTCCCGCTGCAGGACGTGCTCGGCCTCGGCAGCGAGGGCCGGATGAACCGGCCGGGGCACGCGCTCGGCAACTGGCAATGGCGGTTGGAGCGCGGCCAGCCCACGGAGACGCTGGCCGCGCGCCTCGCGGCTATGGCGTATTCGGCTGGGCGTTCGCCGGGATGATCTCGGGCTCGTAGGCGAAGACGTCACGGCTCTCCGGGTCGACGTCGACCCGCAGCCACTGCACGTCCTCGGTGCCCATCTGCTGGTTGTCGCCGAACGTCTCGACGCGCGTGAAGTTCTCGACGCGCTTGCCGGTCGAGTCGAGCAGCGGCTTGTCGATGCGGAAGTAGTGCGAGTCGCCGTTGACGTAGTCGACCTGCTTCCCGAACGCGATCACGCGCGCGCGCAGCGCCCGCAGGAACGCGGCATAGCCGTCCTGCGCGGCATGGGCGTCGGTCTCGGCCAGCGTCTGCGGGTCGCGGAGCGGCGCGCGGGTCGCGTCGCTGAGATCCCAGCCCGGATCGCCCTGCGAGATGAGCATCACGGCCGCGGCGTCGGTGCGCTGCGCCTGGTCGAACGTCTGGTTCATCCAGTCGATGACGGCCTGGTTGCGGGCTGCCCACTCGTCCGGGTCGCCGCTGTCGCCGACGCCCTGCCGATTCGTGTCGCAGAGGTTGTTGCACGAGCCCTGCACGTTGAGCGTCGCGTAGACGACCCCGCCGACGTTCCAGCGGCGCATCTCGACACAGGCGACGTGCTGCCCGGCCGCATTCAGACACTCGGGCGCGCGGTCGACCTCCTGCAGCAGCTTGCGCCGTCCGAGCGAGAACGGCGTCGAGAAGAACACCTGCCGCTCGTGGTCGAGCCGTTCACGCGAGTCGAATCCGCCGTTCGACGCGCGGTCGCAGTCGGTCCAGTCGTTGTCACCGGTCGTGAACATCGCCGGCGCGCTCAGCGCGTCGAACCAGCCGAGTGCGGTCGTGTAGAGCGCGTCGTTGCACGGGCTGTTCGATCCCTGCTTCAGATCTCCGTCGTGAACCGTGAATGCGAGCTGTGCCGCGTTCATGTCCGGAATCAGGTTCTGCTCCAGCGCCGTCTGCTCGGCGGCGCTGTAGGGCAGGTCGCCCCAGAGGCCGATCGAGTACTCGAACGTCTTGTCGTCGCCGCGGGTGCGGTCCGCGACCGCAACGCCTGCGAGCGCCGCGGCCAGCACCAGGACGACGAGCGCCGCCCACCGTTTGCGTCCCATCGGTTCACTCCCCTTCGAATCGTGTGTCGGACTCCCCGTGTGGAGCCAACAGCGGTCGGCCGCAACGATGCGGTGAACGAGCGGTGGCGGGATGGAGAGGGCATGCATGAGGACGCGCTCGCGATCGAAGAAGGAGGACGTGACACGGGCGCCGGAGCTGGCCGCCGCTGCCGCCTGCTATGCCGCCGCGCTGCTGTGCTGCGCGGGGAGCTGGCGGGCGCTGCTCCCGACCCGTCTGCGCCTCGTGGACGCGCTCTCGCGCTACGGCGTCGGCTCGCTCGCGAACACCGTGCTGCCGGCCCGGCTCGGCGACGGCGTGCGTGTGTCGCTCTTCGCGCGTGTCGTGCCGGGCGGGATGCTAGCAGTCGTCGGCGCCGTCGCCGCCGTCGGCGCGTTGCGCTGGCTCACGCTCGCCCCGCTCGGGCTCGCAGCAACCGAGCACACGCACCTCCCGCGCGGCAGCATGGCCCTCGCCCTCGTCCCCGTCGTCGTCGCGGCGGTCCTCGCCCGCCGCGGCCACCTCGTCCTGCACCGGAGTGCGTGCTCGGCCGCGGCGGTGTGGATCGCCGGCGTCGTCGTCGCGCGCGTGCTCGCCGCGATGTCGATCGCCCTCGCCTTCGGCGTCGGCCACCCGCTCGCCTCGGCGATGCTCGTCGTGCCCGCCCTCGAGCTCGCCGGCGTCGTCTCGATCGCGCCGGCGAACCTCGGCATCGCAGGCGGAGCGGCGGCACTCGCGTTCCATGCGCACGGCGCGTCGACGTCGACCGCCGTCGCCGCGGGCTTCGCACTGCACGCGATCGAGACCGGCACGGCGCTCGCGGTGGGAGCCGCGAGCGCCGTGTCGCTCGTGCGTTGCAACCCGGCGCTGACCTTTCGGTCGGCCTGGCGGTCGCTCGGCCGTCCCGCTACTGCTTCTGCCCTGTCACCGGGTCGAGGATGACCGGCGTCGAGCTCGGGGCTGAGCCGAAGTCGAACAGGCCGGCGAGGTCGAACCGAATGTGCTCCTGCTCGTCCGTGTGCTGGAGGGCGTCGTCGAACGAGCCCTGGATCGACGGGAGACGCCAGTTGTACTCGACGAAGTTGACGATCGAGGTCTGGTCGCTCAGGTTGTGGTCGACGTAGTTCGACTTGGCCCACGGCGAGACGACGAGCATCGGCAGGCGTGCGCCGAACCCGCAGCGGCCCTGCTCGTTCGCGAGCGGGCGGCCGTCGCTGTCGCGGCCCGGGCTCTCGTTGCCGCACTGGCCCGACGTGCCGTTGCCCTTGCCGACGACCGTGTTGGTCAGGTTGTCGGCCGGCGACGCCGACGGGTTGGTGACGCCGCTGTACACGTGGTCGTACCAGCCGTCCGAGTCGTCGTAGTTGACGAACACCGCCGTCGACGACCAGGCGGGCGACTGCTCGAGCTCGTTGATCACGTGGACGATGAACGCCTGCTCGTCGGCCGGATCGGAGTAGGCGGCATGGCCGTCCTCGTACCCGGGCGCCTTGATGAAGCTGACGGCGGGAAGCTGCGATGCCGAGAGCTTGCCGGCCGTGATCGCCGCGACGAGCTGGTCGAAGTCGCTCGTGTCGTACTGGTGGTTCGGCGTGTCGAACTGCGGCGCGTTGTGGACGTAGGACTGCGTGTCGCGGCCGATCGACGACAGACCGGCGAGCGTGTCGTTGCCCGACGTGTCGGTCGGCACGACGAGATGGTGCGGGTTCGCGGTCGACGCGTAGTAGTCGAACGGCTCGTGGTGGGCGATGTAGTCGTCCTTGAAGCCGTACTGCCCGGTGCCGCCGGAGGCGGCGCCGACCGGATGGACGGCGTCGCAGAGCGCCTGGTTCGACGCGTGCGCGGGGACGTTCTTGCCGGTGAAGGCGCCCGCGAACTCGTCCGGGATGAACGTCGCGGTCGACTGGCCGGCGTGCCCGGTCGCCGTCGCGGCCGCCGAGAACGTCGTCGTCGGCCGGTACCCGCCCTGGAACCAGCCCCACGAGATGCCGGCGCGGTTCAGGAGGTCGCCGATGTTCTGGCCGTTCAGCGCCACGGCGTCGCGGGTCGAGCAGTCGTCCCAGTAGGGCTGCGCGTCGCTCGTGAGCGAGTAGCCGCCCTTCCCGTCGGGTGTGAGGTCCGCGTTCGGCGCCGCGGCCGTCGCGATCGACGGGTTGTTCGCCGTGTGCGCCATGTCGACGCTGCCGGTGTCACCGGAGACGAGGTTGATCGCGCCCGGCGCCGACGGCCCGAAGGTCGTCTCGAACGAGTTGTCGCTCATCGCGTAGTTCTGGGCGTAGTTCCAGAGACCGGTGACGCTGTTGCCGTCGTAGTAGTCCATGACGGCGTTCGGGTCGCACTTGTTCGTCGTTCCCGGTGCGGTGCCCGACGACGTGCCGACGCTCTGGACGAACTGGTCCATCTTCCCGCCGTCGAACGACTGCTGCTCGTCGCTGTAGTTGTGATCCTGGTCGCAGGTGAGCTGGCCGCCCGGCGACCCGGGCGCCCCGGTCGGCGTGCTGTCGAGCCGCTTCGGGTTGGAGGCGTTCGGGTTCGCGGCGAGCAACGACCAGCTGAGGCCGTCGACGTCGGGCGTGCCGGTCTTCGGCGTGAAGGTCGTGCCGTCGGTGTTGGCCGCGTATGGATACGTCCCGAAGTAATGGTCGAACGAGACGTTCTCCTGGAAGATGACGACGACGTGCTGGATCGGCGTCGCCGCGTTCTGGCTCCGCCCGTCCTCGTGCGCCGACCGTGCTGTCGCCGCGAGTGCGGCAGCCGCGCCCGCAACCGCGAGCACGGCAAAGAGTGCGCGTTTCCGCGCCATCGGTGTTCTCCTCTCCCTTGGTTTCCCCAGTACGACGCGACCGATCCTGGCGTCCCGCCACCGCCACGTGGGCTAAGGCGTCGTAGCACCCTGGTGACGGTGCGGTGACAGCGCCGCGTGGCTCCCAGCTCCCGCTCTCTTGGCTGGGCCTTTGTCGTCAGAGACGACAAAGGCCCACTGCTCTCTGGGCTGGGCGTGGGCGGCTCCGCCGCCCACGCTTCCAGCTCCCGGAATCCGGGCCTTTGGTCGAGCGTGGTCTTCTGGAGGGTCGACCGCATCGACCATACGCACGCCCGACACGCGCATGGGTGTCGAGGTCGTGACAGTCGCGAGTTCGTCACCACATCGGCGACAGCCTGTCCCGACGCCGGCGATCGAGCAGATCCACTCGTGGGACGGCTTGTGACGGTCCGGTGACAGACGGGCCTGGCGCGTCGGCCGTCACTATCGTGGCCGCCGATGCGCACCACCGTCGAGCACGAGCAGAAGCTGGAGGCGCCGGCGGGTTGGGAGCTGCCGGATCTCGGCGGCGAGCCGATCGAGCCGCGCGTCTTCACCTCCGTCTACCACGACACCGCGGACCGGTCGCTCGCGCGGGCCGGGATCACGCTCCGGCGGCGCACCGAGCGCGGCCTCAGCGTCTGGCAGCTGAAGCTGCCGAGCGACGACGCGCGCCTCGAGCTCGAGGAGCCGGGCGGACCGTCGCTGCCCGACACGCTCCGTGCCCTGCTGCAGGCGCACGTCCGCCACGACGGGCTCGCGCCCGTCGCCGAGCTGCGCACGCGCCGCCACGGACAGCTCGTGAACGGCGCCGAGGTGACGATCGACGACGTGCGCATCATGGATGCGCAGCGCGTGGTCGACGAGTTCAGCGAGATCGAGGTCGAGGGCGAGCCGTCGGTCGTCAAGACGATCGCGAAGCGGTTGCAGAAGGCGGGCGCGAAGACCGTCGGCCTGACGCCGAAGCTCCTGCGCGCGCTGCCGCTGCCGGAACGGGCGGCGGAGACGACGCCGTTCGAGTCGTTCCGCGCCCGCCTGCGCGAGCAGCTCGAGGCGATCCTCGCGAACGATCCGGGCGTCCGGCTCGGCGGGGACGACGAGAACGTCCACAGGATGCGCGTCGCGACCCGGCGCGCCCGCGCGCTCCTCAAGGCGGCGGCGCCGCTGTACGTCGGCGACGTCGAGCAGCTGAGCCTCGAGCTGCAGTGGCTCGCAGGTGTCCTCGGCGACGTCCGCGATCTCGACGTGCTGGTCGCGCACCTCGAAGGACAGGCGGCGACGCTCGCGCCGGCCGACGCGGCGGCGGCGAAGCGGCTGCTGCGCGGCCTGCAGCGGAACCGGACGCGCGCCCGCTCGACACTTCTGAAGGCGCTGGAGGGCGAGCGCTACGCGAACCTGCTCGACCGCTTCGCCGCGATGCTCGACGCGCTCGGGCCGTCCGAGACGCAGACGCCGCTGCTGAAGCTCGCACGCAAGGAGCTGAAGAAGCTGCGCCGCGACGCGAAGGCGCTCACGGACGACTCGCCCGACGACGACCTGCACGCGCTCCGCAAGCGCGGCAAGAAGGTGCGGTATGCGTCCGAGCTCGCGGGCGACGACAAGACGGTGAAGCGCGCGAAGGCGCTGCAGGACGTGCTCGGCGACCACCAGGACAGCGTCGTCGCCGAGGAGCGCCTGCGGACGCTCGCCGCAGCCGCCTCGCCTGACCAGGCGGTCGCCGCCGGACTGCTGATCGCGCTCGAGCACGAGCGGCGCGCCGACGCCCGCGCCACGTGGCGGACGGTCTGCAACACGCTGTGATCCGCGCCGCCGGCGGGCTGGTCGAGCGCGACGGCCTGGTGCTGCTCGTGCACCGGCCGCGATACGACGACTGGACGTTCCCGAAGGGGAAGGCCGAGGACGGCGAATCCGACGAGGAGTGCGCCGTGCGCGAGGTGCGCGAGGAGACCGGTCTCGAGTGCACGCTGCTCGACGAGTTGCCCTCGACGAAGTACGTCGACGCCAGGGGACGGCCGAAGCGCGTGCGCTGGTGGCGGATGCGGATCGTCGCCGACCACGGCTTCGTGCCGAACGACGAGGTCGACGAGCTGCGCTGGCTCACGCCCGCCGACGCGTCGCAGCTCCTGAGCTACGGCCGCGACCTGCGACTGCTCTCGTGAGCGCGCTGCTCGGCTACGCCCCGAAGGGCGTGTCCGTCACGCTGCGCGGCTGAGCCGTGCGGCCGCGAGCGCGGCGCCCTCGCGGATGCCGCCGTCGCACACGTGCAGCGGCACGCCGAGCCGCGACTGCACCTCGGCGAGGATGACGATCCCGCCGGCGAGGATGCGGGCGCGCGACCGGTCGACGCCGAACCGGCGCGTCAGGTCCCGTGCATCGAGCGAGTCGGCGAGATGGAGCGCCTCGTCCAGCTCGGCCTTGCCGAGCCAGGGCCCGACGAGCCTGCGTGCGGCGCGGGCGGTGCCGCCGACACAGAGCCCCGCCTCGACCGGCGGCGGCACGACGTCTGCGAGCGCGGCGCGGGCCTCCTGCCTGGCGAGGGCGAGCGAGTCGGCGCGCGCCGTCAGCCGGACGGAGCCGATGTCGACCGAACGGATCCAGTGCGGGTCGGCTCCCGGCGTCCCGACGGCGATCTCGGTCGAGGCGCCGCCGACGTCGCAGACGGCGACGACGGACGGGAGCGCGACGTCGCAGGTCGCGATCGCACCGCGGTAGGCGAGCGTCCCCTCCTCTTCGGTCGTCAGCACGCGCGCGCCGGCACCGTCGAGCGCGTCGAGCAGCTCGTCGGCGTTCGCCGCCTGGCGCCCCGGCGCGGTCAGGAAGACGTCGACATCGTCGACGCCGTGCTCGGCCGCGACCCCGCGCAGCTTCTTGACGGCCTTGGCAGCCGCGCGGATGCTCGTCGCCGAGAGCGAGCCGTGCAGCTCGATCTCCTCGCCGAGCGAGAGCCGCACGCGCCCCTTGTCGACCGGCACGACCGCACCGCCGCGGACATCCGCGACGAGCAGACGGATCGTGTTCGACCCGACATCGAGGACACCGACGCGCATCGTCATCGATCGTACGGTTCCCGTCGGATCGCGTCTTACGCGCGTGAGCGAGCGAGCGAGACGCGACGCCGAGCGCGTCGCATGAGCACGGCCTGCGCGGAACGTGGACGATCTCCCTTCTTCGGATGGACGCGCTGCCAGACGCCCGCTGCGTCGAGCTCCCACGACGCCGCCGTGTCCGCGAAGAGCGCATCGAGCGTCCAGGCAAGCTCGCTCTGAGCCGGCGGATCGGAGATCGGTGCGAGCACCTCGACCCGATGCTCGAGGTTGCGCGGCATCAGGTCGGCGCTGCCGATGTAGAAGCGCGTCTCGTCGCCCGCCTCGAACTGGAAGACACGGCTGTGCTCGAGGAAGCGGCCGAGGACGCTGCGCACGCGGATGTTGTCGCGCGGCCGCAGCGAGCAGACGCCGCGGACGAGCAGCTCGATCTTCGCGCCCGCCTCGGCCGCGCCGTACAGCTCGTCGATGATCGCCGGCTGCGTCAGCCCGTTGACCTTGATGCGGATGCGCGCCTTCTTCCCTTGCGTTGCCGCGTCGGCGACGGCTCGGATCTCGTCGATCAGCCGCGACTGCAACGTGAACGGCGCCACGAGCAGCTTGCGGAAGTGAGCCGGCCGGCCGAAGCCGGTGAGGTAGTTGAAGAGATCGGCGATGTCCGCCGTGATGTCCGGATCGCAGCTGAAGAGCCCGAAGTCCTCATAGGCCTTGGCGGTCGACTTGTTGTAGTTGCCGGTGCCGAGGTGGACGTAGCGCCGGAGCTCGTCGCCTTCACGCCGGACGACGAGCGTCGCCTTCACGTGCGTCTTCATGTTCGAGAACCCGTAGACGACGTGCACGCCGGCCTGCTCGAGCGCGCGCGACCACTCGATGTTGCGCCGCTCGTCGCCGCGCGCCTTCAGCTCGACGAGGCACACGCTCTGCTTGCCGCTCTCCGACGCCGCGATCAGCGCCGGCACGAGCGGCGACTCGTCGCTCGTGCGATACACCGTCGACTTGAGCGCGATCACGTCGGGATCGTCGGCGGCATTGTTCATCCACGCCTCGAAGCTCGCGGTGAACGAGTCGTACGGGTGGTGGACGAGCAGGTCGCCGCGGCGGATCATGTCGAACTGCTCCTGGCCGTCGACGCCCGCGAGCGGCGGCCGCGGCACCGGGATCCAGTGGTCGACCTTCAGATCGGGGCGGTCGAGGTCGGTCAGCTCGTCGACGTCGGCGAGGTCGAGGGTGCCGTCGACCGGATAGATCAGGTCGTCGGCGACGCGCAGGCCGCGCTGGATGCGCGTCCGCATCGCCGACGAGATCGCTTGGGACACCTCGACGCGCGTGATCTCGCCGAACCGCCGGCGGCGAAGCTCCTGCTCGACCGCCTCGAGCAGGTCGTCCGCCTCGTCCGAGACCTCGAGGTCGGCGTCGCGCGTGACGCGGAAGAGCGAGCTCTCGACGACCTCCATGCCCGGGAAGAGCGCGGGCAGGAAGTGGCGGAGCGTCTGCTCGAGCGTGACGAAGTGCGTGCCGTCGGCGAGCGCGACGAAGCGGGGCAGGCCCTCGGGCACCTTCACGCGCGCGAACCGCGTCTCCCCGGTCTCGGGATCGCGCACGAAGACGGCGAGGCTGACCGAGAGGCCGGAGATGTACGGGAACGGCTGCCCGGGACCGACGGCGAGCGGCGTGAGGATCGGATAGATGTCGTGCTCGAACCGGTGGGCGAGCTCATGCTTCGCGGCCTCGGGCAGGTCGTCGACGCGCGAGAGGACGATGCCTTCCGCGGCAAGCGCGGGGCACAGCTCCTTCGCCCAGATGCGCGCCTGCTCCGCCTGCAGCTCGAGCACCTGCGCACGCGCGGCCACGATCGTCTGCGGCGCTGTGCGGCCGTCCGGCGACCGCACGGTCACGCCGGCCGCAGCCTGGCTCGCGAGCCCGGCGATCCGCACCATGAAGAACTCGTCGAGCATGAGCGAAAAGATCGACACGAAGCGGACCCGCTCGAGCAGCGGCAGCTCCGGGTCGCGCGCGAGTGCGAGGACGCGAGCGTCGTAATCGAGGAACGACAGCTCGCGGTTGATCAGGCGATCGGCCGCGGCCGTCGTCCGCTTCTTCCCAGCTGAAGAACGAACGGCCGCCATTCGGGTCTCTCATCCTCGCGGACGCAGCCCCGCCGCGGGGTGAATTTCTGGTGACGAAACGGAGACTACGTCTCGTCGAGCGCGGCCAGCAGGTCGCGCACTCGGCGCTCGATCTCGTCGCGGATCGGGCGAACCTCGCCGAGCGGCAGCTGCTTCGGGTCGGGCAGGTTCCAGTACAGGCGCCGCACGCCCGGCGGCGTCACCGGGCACGCCTCCTCGCCGCACGTCGAGACGACGGCGTCGACACGGCGCACCTCCTCCGCGTCGATCATCCGCGGCACGTGGTCGCGCGCGTCGATGCCGATCTCGTCGAGCGCCTCGAGCACCACCGGATGGACCGCAGCCCCCGGATCGCTGCCCGCGGACGTCGCATGGTGGCGTCCCTCCGCGATCGCGTTGAAGAGCCGCTCCGCCATCACCGAGCGGCCGGAGTTCGCGACGCAGATGAAGAGCACGTCACTCACCGCGGACGGCCTGGTACGCAAACGACCCGGCGACGGCGCCGAGCGGCGGCGCGACGAGATAGACCCACAGCGCGTGCAGGTCGCCCGACACGAGCGCAGGCGCGAGCGAGCGCACCGGGTTCATCGACGCGCCGCTCACCGGGCCGCCGACCATCGCGTCGAGGACGACCGTCGCGCCGATTGCGATCGCCGCCGCCTCACCCACTGCGCGCGAGTCGGTGGCGACCGCCATGACGACGAACATCAGGAAGAACGTCAGCACGCACTCCCAGAGGAACGACTGACCCTGCGAGCCGCTCGGCAGCGTCGCGCCCAGATGGGCGTGCAGGCCGAGCGACGCGCGCAGGAGCGCTGCTGCGGCGATCCCGCCGGCGGCCTGCGCAGCCCAGTACACGAGCACCCGCCGCCACGGGAACGACCGCGTCAGCGCGAACGCGAGCGTCACCGCGGGGTTGAAGTGCGCACCGGAGATGTGACCCATCGAGTAGATGCCGAACATGACGACGAGGCCGAATGCGATCGCGACGCCGACATGGCCGAGCTGATGCGTCTTCGCGTCGACGACGATCGCGCCGCAGCCGGCAAACACGATCGCGAAGGCGCCGATCGCCTCCGCGGCGACAGCTCTCAGCAGCATCCGCCGACGGTCGACTCGACGACGGGGAGGTCGAGCCGGGCAGGCTCGTGCATTTTGACCGCCTTGACGATCGCCCCGTGCATCCCATCCGCCACCGAGTGCGTGAACGTCACGTCGACCTGCTCGAAGCCCGCGGCTTCGAGACCGGCCTCGTACTCCGACTTCGAGAGAGCCCCCGCGATGCAGCCGACGTACGAGCCGCGCTCGGCGCGATCCGCCGGCGCAAGGTGGTCCTCGGCCACGACGTCGGACACGCCGACGCGCCCACCCGGTCTGAGCACGCGTCCGATCTCCGCGAGCACCGCAGCCTTGTCGGTCGAGAGGTTGATCACGCAGTTCGAGATGACGACGTCGACCGAGGCAGCGGGCAGCGGGATCTCCTCGATCACGCCCTTCAGGAAGACCGCGTTGCGCACCCCGGCCTCGTCCGCGTTCCGCTGCGCGAGCGCGAGCATCTCGTCGGTCATGTCGAGGCCGTAGGCGCGGCCGGTCGACCCGACACGTCGTGCGGACAGGATGACGTCGATCCCGCCGCCCGACCCGAGGTCGAGCACGACCTCGCCTTCGCGGAGGTCGGCGACGGCCGTGGGGTTGCCGCAGCCGAGCGATGCGAGCACGGCGGCGTCGGGAAGCCCGTCGCGCTCCTCCGCGCCGTAGAGGCCTTCGCCGAAGATGCCCTGGCCGTCGTCGCCACAGCACTCACCGCAGCCGCAGCCACCGGACTGGGCGACGACCGCCGCCTCGGCGTACTTGCGCCTGACCTCTTCGCGCAGTGTCTCCGACATCAGCAGCACGCTCCTTTCAGGTCGGCGATCGACGCGAGCGTCTCGAGCGCCGTCGCATTCAGCGAGAAGTACGCCCACTTCCCGCGCTGCTCGCGGTCGACGAGGCCGGCGTCGAGCAGCTTCTTCATGTGATGCGAGACGGTGGGCTGCGTCAACCCGAGTGGGTCGGTGAGGTTGCAGATGCACACCGGCTCGTGACTCGTCGCGAGCACGTTGACGATCTTGATCCGGCTGACGTCGGCGAGCGCCCGGAAGATCGTGGCCGTGGCCTCTGCCTCGGCGTCGGAGATCCTCGGGGCGTCCAGCGCAGCGCAGCAGTCGATCGCCGTCTCCTGTCTCATCGACATCTATCGATGTATAGACGAGCGTCTATGTGTCTGTCAACTACTGCAGGAGGAAGTAGATCGTGCAGGCGATGCCGGCGGCGAAGCAGTAGACCGCGAGCGGCATCAGCGTGTTCGTCTCGAGATACCGCATCAGGAACTTCACCGCGAGGAACGCCGTCAAGGCCGAGAGGAGCGACGCGACGAGCGCCTGGCCGCGCACACCGTCGCCGTTGTGGCCGAACAGGTCCGGCAGCTTGAGCAGCGCGGCCGCGCCGATCAGCGGCGTCGCCAGCAGGAAGGCGAAGCGTGCGGCGTCCTTGTGCGAGAGGCCGCGCAGGAGCGAGCCGCCAATCGAGGCGCCGGAGCGCGAGAAGCCGGGGATGAGCGCCAGCGACTGGACGGTGCCGATCACCGCGGCGTCACGAAACGACAGCTGCTTCGCGATGCGCACGTCGTCGTCGTGCACCGTCTGCGGCGCACGACGGCGCAGGTACTCGGCGCCGAAGAGCAGCAGGCCGTTCGCGATCAGGAACGCGGCCGCGACCTTCGGCGAGCCGAACGCCTTGCGCAGCGTGTCCTGCAAGAGCAGGCCGAGGATCCCGGCCGGGATCGTCCCGACGACGAGCAGCCAGCCGAGCTTCGCGTCGGCGTCGTCCTCGCCGATCCCCCGGTCGCGCAGGGAACGGCCGAGCCCCTTCACGATCCGCACCCAGTCGTGCCAGAAGAAGAGGAGCAGCACGATCGCCGTCGCGAGATGCGTCGCGACGAGGAAGTCGAGGAAGTACGGGTCGTCCTGGTGGATGTGCCAGCCGAGGAGGCCGGGCAGGATCACCGTGTGCCCGAGGCTCGAGATCGGGAACAGCTCCGTCGCGCCCTGGAGCAGGCCGAGGATCACGGCGTGGGCGTAGCTGAGCGGGTGCACTCAGCTCGAGGCGCTGCGGGGCTTGCCGGTGGTGAACCAGGCGTAGACGAAGCAGGCGAGGCCGACGAGGAAGGCAGCGATGCCGTGCTTCGCGTGGTGGTGGTTCGAGCCCGCCTGGTGGCCCGGGAAGAAGCCGGGAAGCGACTTGGCCGGCTCGGCCCAGTAGACGATCGCGATCGCGATCAGCACGATGCCGAGGACCACGGCGAGCACGGCGAGCAGGCGACGCTTGTCCACAGGCGGGACTCTAGTTGCTCGGATGTGAAGCGTCGCTGAACTCGCGGAACTCCGCGGTCAGCAGGTAGGCGATCTGCTCGCCGATGTCGACGGCCCGGTCGCCGATCCGCTCGATCGTCCTCGCCGCGACCACCATCCGGAGGCCCCACTCGCGCAGCTCCTCGTGGGCCATCAGGTCGACGAGGCGCTCGACGAACCGCCGGTTCGCCCGGTCGATCCGGTCGTCGAGCTCGACGAGGCTCTCCGCGGTTGCCAGGTCGCGGTTCGCGAACGCGTCCATCGAGACCCGGATCATCTCGCCCGCACGGTCGCCCATCTCGACGAGGACGTCGTTCAGGGCCGGGTCGGGCGTCGTGTCGGAGACGAGCTTCACGAGCTTCGCGATCGTCACCGCCCCGTCGGCGGAGCGCTCGAGGAGCAGGTTGACGTGGAGCATCGCGAGGATCAGGCGGAGGTCGCGCGCGACCGGCGTCTGCAGCGCGAGGAGGCTCTGGATGCCCGCCTGGACGTCGATGAAGAGGCCGTCGATCTCGTCGTCGAAGGCGATCACCTCGTCGGCGAGCTCGATGTCCTGCTCGCCGAGGGCGCGGACCGCGCCCTGGACGGCGGAGATGACCCGCTGGCCTTCCTCCTGCAGCTGTGCCTCGAGCCGGTCGAGGGCGTCGTCCATTGCCATGGCGCACACCGTACACCGCTCCTGTCCACGATTTCCGGCCGAGACACCACTTCGTCACCACCTCGACACAGGCCGTCAGCCCACCCTCCGACGTGCGGTTCGTACGGTGGCCGCGTACCCCCAAGGAGGAGCGAATCGCATGCCGAAGTCCGGCAATCTCATTCGAATCACCGTCATCGCCGCCCTTGCGGCGCTCGTCGCTGTCGTTGCGGCCGGCGCGGCGTCCGCGCAGCGGCAGGACACGGTCATCAGCGGCGCCGGCAGCACCTTCGTGCAGCCGCTCGTCGCCCAGTGGACGACGCCGCTCGGCGGCGCACTCGGCTACTCGCTGCAGTACAGCGGCGTCGGGTCCGGCGCCGGCGTCTCGGCGATCACGGCCCGCACGGTCGACTTCGGCGCCTCGGACGCGCCGCTGACGCCCGACCAGTTCACCGCCTGCAAGGGCTGCCTGCAGATCCCGTGGGCGCTCTCGGCCACCGCGATCATCTACAACGCGAACGGCGTCCCGAACCTGCTGCACATGGACGGCCCGACGCTGGCCCAGATCTTCATGGGCAAGATCACGACCTGGAACGACCCCGCGATCGCGAAGCTGAACCCGAAGGCGAGCCTGCCCGGGACGAAGATCGCGATCGTGCACCGCTCGGACAACTCGGGCACGACGTACAACCTGACCGACTACCTCTCGAGCGCGAGCCCGGAGTGGAAGTCGTCGCTCGGCAAGGGCGTCGCGGTCAACTGGCCGGTCGGCACGGGCCAGAAGGGCTCGTCGGGCGTCGCGGCCGGCGTCACCCAGACGGACGGCGGCATCGGCTACACGGACGTCTACTACGCGATCCACAACCACCTGAAGTACTTCGCGATGAAGAACGCGTCGGGCAAGTTCGCGACGCCGGGCCTCAAGGGGATCCTCGCGGCCGCGTCGAGCGACCAGACCCCGGATCCGTCGACGAACGAGCTCTCGATCGTCAACCCGCCGAAGAAGCACCCGCTCGCGTACCCGATCTCGACCTACACGTACGTGATCGTCCCGCAGCAGACCTCGAAGGCGGCCGACATCAAGAAGTTCCTGTTCTGGGCGGTCACGAAGGGTCAGACCTTCGGGCCGAAGCTCCTCTTCCAGCCGATCCCGAAGTCGGTTCTCGTGGTCGCCGAGAAGACGATTGCGAAGATCCACAGCTAGGACACGTGTCTGCTGCGGATCTCACCTCCGGCGATGCGACCCGCCGCCCCTTCGAGGGGCGGCGGGTGCGTCTCGGCGACCTGCTCCTGCAGGTGGTCGCCGGCGCTGCCGCTGCCGGCGCGGTCGTCCTCGTCGGCCTGATCGTCTGGAAGGTCGTCGACGGCGCCCGGCCGGCGCTGCGCGAGTACCACCTGCCGTTCGTCTGGCACATCGCGTGGAACCCGGTCAGCGACCACGAGCTGTACGGCGCCGGCAGCTTCCTGTTCGGCACCGCGATCACCTCGTTCCTCGCGCTCGCGCTCGCCGCGCCGCTCTCGATCGGGATCGCGCTCTACCTGACCGAGCTGGCGCCGCGCTTCCTGCGCGGCCCGATCACGGCGCTCGTCGAGACGCTCGCCGCGATCCCGAGCGTCGTCATGGGCCTCTGGGGCATCATCGTCCTCGGCCCCGTGCTCCGGCTGCACGTCGAGCCGCTGCTGCACAAGACCCACATCCCGATCTTCGGCTCGCCGTCCTCGAGCGGCTCGAGCATCTTCACGGCGGTGATCGTCCTGACGATCATGATCCTGCCGATCGTCTCGTCGATCACGCGCGAGCTCTTCCTCGGCGTGCCGCGCGAGCTGCGCGAGGGCGCGCTCGCGCTCGGCACGACGCGCTGGGAGATGATCCGCGGCGTCGTCTTCCCGTATGCGCGCGGCGGCATCGCCGCGGCGCTGATCCTCGGCCTCGGCCGCGCGATGGGCGAGGCGATCGCCGTCACGCAGGTGATCGGCGGCGGCGTCTTCATCCACTGGAACCTCTTCTCGACGGGCGACACGCTCGCGTCGAAGATCGCCGCCTCGTACCAGGGCGCGACGACGAAGCTCCAGGCCGGCTCGCTGATCTACCTCGGCCTGATCCTGCTCGTCTTCTCGCTCCTGATCAACGTGGGCGCGCAGTACCTCGTTCGCGTCGTCGCGAAGCGCCAGGGGCTCCGCACATGAGCTCGCACGGCATCACGCGCGCAGAGCTGCAGGCGGTCAACCTGCCGCGGCGCAAGCGCGTGAACACATTGATGGAGCTGTTGACGGCGCTCTCGGCGCTGATCGGCGTCGCGCTGCTCGTGATCATCATCTACGCAGTCGCCAAGCGCGCCT
>JBEQUF010000334.1:0-4244 GCA_040349295.1 Actinomycetota bacterium
CGTCGACGGGTCGCAGGGGCGGTACGACGAGATCGTCCGCGACCTGGAAACGCTCGGCCTCGCCGACCTGCGCGCGATCCCGGTCTCGGCGCTCACCGGCGACAACGTCGTCGCGCCGACCGAGAACATGCCGTGGTACGAGGGGCCGTGCCTGCTCGACCACCTCGAGACGCTCGAGGTCGAGAGCGACCGGAACCTCGAGGCGCGCCGCTTCCCGGTGCAGTGGGTGATCCGGCCGATGTCGACCGAGTATCCGGACTTCCGCGGCTACGCCGGGACCGTCGCGGGCGGCGTCTGGCGGGCGGGCGACGAGGTCGTCGTCCTCCCGTCCGGCCACCGGTCGCGGGTCGAGACGATCGACGTCGATGTGGCGATCCCGGGCGAGTCGGTGACGATCCAGCTCGCCGACGACATCGACGTCTCGCGCGGCGACATGCTCGCCGACCCCGAGAACGCGCCGACCGTCGCGCGCGAGCTGGAGGCGCGGCTCTGCTGGATGAGCGAGCGGCCGCTCGAGCCGCGCGCGAAGCTCGCGATCAAGCACACGTCGCGCACGGTGCGGGCGATCGTCGACGAGCTCGTCTCCGTCGTCGACATCAGCACGCTCGAGGACCGGCCGGCGCCCGAGAAGCTCGAGCTGAACGACATCGCCGTCGTGCGGCTCCGCCTCTCCGAGCCGCTGGCGGTCGACCCGTACGCCGACAGCCGCGAGACCGGTGCGTTCATCCTCATCGACGAGGCGACGAATGACACGGTCGCCGCCGGGATGGTCACCTCGGCGTGACCTGGCAGTTCTCGATCGCCGGTCTCCTGATCGGCGCGCTCGTCGGACTGACCGGGATGGGCGGCGGCTCGCTGATGACGCCGATGCTCGTGATCCTCTTCGGCTTCAACCCGACGTACGCGGTCGGCACCGACATCGTCCACGGCGCGATCTTCAAGTCGTTCGGCGCGGTCCGGCACCGGCGGCTCGGCACCGTGCACGCGCGGCTGACGCTCTGGATGTTCCTCGGCTCCGGCCCGATGTCGCTCCTCGGCGTGTGGCTCGCGACGCTGATCAAGCACCACTTCGCGAACGCCTCGAAGATCGAGGGCTACGCGGTCGGCGCCGCGCTCGTCGTCGGCGGGCTCGGCTTCCTCGCGAAGTCGTTCATCAACCGCGGCATCCAGGCGAGCGACGCGCCCTTCCTGCTCTCGTCGCGCGACAAGGCGATCGCGGTGACGATCGGCGCCGTCTTCGGCTTCGTCGTCGGTCTGACGAGCGTCGGCTCCGGGACGTTCTTCGGACTCGTGATGGTGCTCGTCTACCCGCTGACGATGGCGAAGATCGTCGGCACCGACATCTTCCACGCGGCGGCGCTGCTCTGGGTCGCCGGCATCGGGCACATGATCGGCCACAACGTCGACTACCACGCGACCGGCTGGCTCCTGATCGGGTCGATCCCGGGAGTGCTGCTCTCGAGCCGCTTCACGGTCCGCCTGCCGGACAAGGTGCTGCGCGGCGCGCTCGGCATCGTCCTCCTGCTCAGCGGGCTGAAGCTCCTGAACGTGCCAGAGGCGAAGTGGATCCTGCTCGGCGGGTTGATCGCGCTCGGCTGCGGTCTGACGGCGTACGGTGTGCTCGCATGGCGGGCACGACCACGCTTGCAGACGGCGTCTTCCTGAAGCGGGAGGACGAGCACGAGCTCGGCTCGTTCAAGTGGCGCGGCGCGCGGGCCGTCGTCGAGGCGCTGAAGCCGGAGCTCGTCGTCACCGCCTCGGTCGGGAACCACGGCGCCGCAACCGCGTGGGCGGCGCGCGAGGCGGGCGTCCCGGCGATCGTCTTCCTGCCGCACGGCGCGTCCGAGCTGAAGGTCGCGCTGATCGAGTCGCTCGGCGCCGAGCTGCGCTTCGTCGGCGCCGACGTCGACGAGGCGAAGGAGGCCGCACGCGCGTATGCGGCCGAGCGCGGCGCGTTCTTCTTCGAGGACGGCGCCGAGCCGGCCCAGTTCGACGGCTACGCGCCGATCGCGCTCGAGCTGCTCGAGGACGTGCCGGAGCCGGCGGCGGTCGTCGTCCCGGTCGGGAACGGCGCACTCGCGATCGGCGTCTTCCGCGTCCTCGCCGAGCGGTCGCCGTCGACGCAGCGGATCGCGGTCAGCGCGGCGGGCGCGCCGGCGATGTACGAGAGCTGGCGGGCAGGCGCGCCCGTCGACACCGAGCGCGTCGCCACCTTCGCCGACGGGCTCGCCGTCCGCGTCTCGATCCCGCTCGCGGTCGCCGAGCTCAACCCGCTCGTGCACCGGTTCGAGCTCGTCGGCGAGGACGAGCTCGAGGCCGCCATCCGGACGTACGCCCAGGCGGGACTCAAGGTCGAGGGAGCCGGCGCCGCCTCGCTCGCCCTCGCGCTCCGCGAGGAGCTGCCGAAGCCGGTCGTCCTGATCGTCACCGGACGCAACATCGACGACGCCCTCTTTCACCGGATCCTTACCTCGGCACCGTAGAATCGCGCTGCTTTGCAGCGGTTTCTCACAGCGGCGACGCTCGTTGCCCTGCTCGTCGCGACGGCCGCAGCCTTCGCGATCACCGAGCGGCTGAAGCTCACGAAGAGTGCGCTCATGCCGGGCACGAAGGTCTCCAAGGTCTTCTCGCCGACGTGCGGCTGCGCCCGGGCGAAGGCGAACGTCGTCCTCGTCATCCGCAAGCGCGACACGGTCGACGTCTCGATCCTCGACGCGCATCAGCGCGAGGTGACGTCGCTCGTGAGCGGGATCACGCTCAAGCGCGGGCCGGTTCGGGTCCGCTGGGACGGCAAGACCGACACGGGCGTCCGGGCGCCGGACGGCGCCTACCGCGTGAAGGTGCACTTCGCGACGCAGCACCAGACGATCGTCCTGCCGAACCGGATCCTCCTCGACACGCAGCCGCCGCAGGTCGTCAGCGTGACCCAGAGCCGCCAGCAGTTCTCGCCCGACGGCGACAAGCAGGCGGACTTCGTCCGCATCGCCTACGTGCTGAGCAAGCAGGCGCACCTGACGCTCTTCCTCGACGGCAAGCGGATCCTCGAGACGTACCGGCATCCCGCACGCGGCAGCACGACGTGGCGCGGGAAGCTGCCCGACGGGAGCGTGCTGCCGGCGGGGACGTACACGCTCCAGGTCGGCGCGCTCGATCTCGCCGGCAACAGCACGCCGCCGGCCGAGCGCCTCCGCGTGCGGGTGGAGATCCGGTACATCCAGCTGGCGGCGAAGCGGATCGTCGCCCGGGCCGGCAAGCCGTTTGCGATCGGCGTCTCGACCGACGCTGCCAAGTACCACTGGCAGCTCGGCACGCGGAAGGGCAGGAACGGCGGCGCCCTCCTGCAGCTGCAGGCGCCGACGAGCCCTGGTCTCTACACGCTGACCGTGAGCGAGCGCGGCCACGTCTCGCGTGCGCACGTGGTGGTGAAGCCATGACCGGGTTGGCACAACTCGGCGGCCCGATCGCCTGCGTCGCGCTCGCGCTGCTGCTGCTCGCGCGGACGAACCGGGAGCGGCTCGCGGCGCTCGGCTTCACCGGCTTCGGCGCCGCCATCCTCGGCGCCGCGCTCGCGCCGCATCACCATCTGCTCGTCTTCTTCGGCGGCCTCGTGCTCGTCTGCGCCGTCGCGCTCGGCCTGGCGGCGGTCTTCCGGTCGTATCCCTGGGTGTTCCCGGTGCTGGTCCTGATCTGCGTGCCGATCCGCATCGGCATCCACATCGGCGGCGGCAACCACAAGCTCCTCGCGCCGCTCTACGTCGTCATCGCCGGCGGCGTCGTCCTCCTGGCGTGGGATCTCCTCGCAGGCGACGAGCGCGTACGGGAGCTGCGGCGGCTCGCGCGACCGCTCGCACTGCTCGTCGCGTGGACGGGCATCTCGCTGACGTGGAGCAAGGCGGTGCACGACGGCGCCGTCGAGGTGCTCGCGTTCTGGGTGCCGTTCACGCTGCTCGCCATCTGCGTCGCCCGGCTGCCGTGGGACGAGCTCGGGCTGCGCGCGCTGCACGCGACGGGGGTCGTGATGGGTGTCGCCTTCGCCGTCGTCGGCATCTACCAGTACGAGACGCGGAACGTCTTCCAGAACCCGAAGGTGATCACCGCCAACGCGTACGCGCCGCTCTTCCGCGTCAACTCGGTCTTCTGGGATCCGTCGATCTACGGGCGATTCCTCGTCGCGGTCATGCTGCCCACGGCCGTCCTCCTGGCGCGGCGGAGGCTCGGCCGGTGGACGCCGCTCGCCGTCGCCG
>JBEQUF010000348.1:0-4947 GCA_040349295.1 Actinomycetota bacterium
CTGGCCCGACTCGAGCACCTCGCGGATCTCGGCGAGCTCCTCCTCGCCGACGTCCGGACGGGCGAGCCTTACGTCAGCGCCGGTTTCCGGCTTCGATACCACGCGATCGTCTTCTCCAGTCCCTCGTCGAGCTCGACCGTCGCCGCGAAGCCGATGTCGTCGCGCGCCTTCTCGACGTTCGGGATCCGCAGCTCGACGTCGACGTAGTCGAGCGGCACGAACACGATCTCGCCGGGACAGCCGGTGAGCCGCTTGATGCGTTGTGCGAGATCGAAGATCGTCACCGCCGAGCGCGGGTTGCCCACGTTGTAGCTCTGCCCAACCGCATTCGGATGCTCGAGGCAGAGACGCACCGCCTCCACCATGTCGTCGACGTAGCACCAGGCGCGGATCTGCGAGCCGTCGCCGCGCACGGTCAGGTTGTCGCCTCGCAGCGCCGCCTCGATGAACGCGCGGATCGCGCCGCCGCCGATCTGACCGGGCCCGAAGACGTTGAACGGATGCACCGTGACGGCCGGAAGCTTCAACTCGTCGTGGTAGGCGTGCGCCATGTGCTCGCCGGCGAGCTTCGACACGGCGTAGGTCCACCGCGCCTCGCCGACCGAGCCGATCGTCGTCACCGCGCCCTCGCGAACGTTGTACGCATGCGTGCCGAAGACCTCGCTCGTGGAGAAGTCGACGAGCCGCTCGACGGTGCCGGCGGCGATCGCCGCCTCGAGCACGTTGTAGGTGCCGATCAGGTTGACGCGCATCGTGCGCACCGGGCTCTCGAGCACCGTGTCGACGCCCGCGATCGCAGCGCAGTGGACGACGTGCGTCGCGCCACGGGCCAGCTCGTGGACGGCGTCCGCGTCGAGGACGTCGGCCTGGTGGAGCGTGAAGTTCGGGTGGTCCCCGAGCTCGGTTCCCGAGAGCGCGTCGCGGTGGAGGTTGTCGAGGGCGACGACCTCGTTGTCGTCGACGAGCGTCCGCGCGAGGGTGGTCGCGATGAAGCCGGCCCCGCCGGTGATGAACACGCGCTTTCCCTGCAGAGCCATTACGGTCACTCTAGTGGCCCTCACCGACGAAGAGTTCCTGGAGCAGGCCTGGCGGCTCGTGCTGCAGCGCGAGCCCGACGAGGCCGGTCGCGACGAGGGCCTCGAGCGGCTGCGCAGCGGCCGCATCTCGCGGGCCTCCTACCTCGCCGAGCTCGTCGCCGACGCGCCGTTCGCCCGCGTCCGCGCGCTCGACGACGCCTTCGCCTATGCCCGGCTGCACGCCCGCTCGCGGCCGCGCGACCTGCGGGCGCCGGGGTTCGCCGACGAGCGGGCGATCGAGATCCCCTGGGTGCTGACCCGCTACGACGGCGAGCGCCGCGTGCTCGACGTCGGCACCGTCTTCGCCGAGCGGGCGTACGTCGCCGGCCTGCGCGAGCTCGGCGCCGAGCTGACGACGGTCGACCTCGCCGACGGCGCGGACGTCGTCGCCGACGTCCGCGACCTGCCGTTCGAGGACGGCGCCTTCGACCTCGCCTTCTGCGTCTCGACGCTCGAGCACGTCGGCCGCGACAACTCGACCTACGCCGTCGACGCGCCGCGCGAGGAGGCTGGCGACGAGGCGGCGCTCCGTGAGCTGCGCCGTGTCGCGAGCCGGGTGCTCGTCACCGTGCCGACCGGCGTGCGCGACGACCAGGGCTGGCAGCTGCAGCGCGAGCCGCTCGAATGGATCGAGCTGTTCGAGCGTGCCGGCTTCAGCGTCTACGAGGACGAGCTCTACGTGCGCACCGGCGACGGGTGGCAAAGCGGCTCCCTGCACGAGGCCGCCCAGGCGACCTACGGCGAGCACGGCGCGGGCGCGGTGCTCCTCGCGGAGCTCCGGCCCGCAACCGTCGGCGAGAAGCTGCGGCTAGCCGTGCGCGACGTTCGCCATCGGGACGTCGTCCGCCGGTCCACCCTGGTTCCGTAGCAACACCGCGGCGAAGCCGACGCCGCCGACCGCGAGCAGGAGCGGCAGGGCGACGAAGTACGTCGAGAGCGACACGTGCCGCAGCACGTATCCCGACGCGAGGAACCCGAGCGGACCGGCGAGCGTCGCGACGGTCATCACCGCCGTCATCACCTTCGCGCGCAGCTCCCGCGGCGTACGGGTGGTGATGATCCCGATGATCGGCGCGTTGACGATCGGCGTGAAGAAGCCGAACGCGGCCACCGCCTCGAGCGCGAGCCCCCACGGCAGGTGGAGCGCGAGCAGGAGCAACGGCAAGGGCATCGCGACGATCCCGTACGCGGACATCTTCTGCAGGTCGACCTTCTTCGCGAGCTGCTGCGCCGTCAGGGCGCCGAGCAGCGCGCCGACGCCGAACGCGCCGAAGAGGAGGCCGACGACGTGGCCGCTCGCGTCGAAGCGGAAGTACGCGAGGCTCTGGATGCCGAGGATGATCCCCTGGGCGACGAAGTTGATCAGGCACGCGGCGACGAGCAGCGGGCCGAGCAGCGGGTCGCGCATCAGGAACTTGACGCCCGCGAGCACGCCCTTCGACAGCGCCGTCTGCTCGATGCGCCGGCCCGCGCGCACGATCGTCCCGATCGTCAGGAACGAGAAGACGTACGTGCAGCCGTCGATCACGAGCACCCACGCCGGGCTCGCCGCGGCGATCAGCACGCCCGCGAGCACCGGGCCCGCGATCTGCGTGATCTGCTGCGCGCCCGAGAGCACCGCCTGCACCTGGGTGACCGCCCGCTCGTCCTCGCCGGCGACCTCGGGGACGACCGACCGCGACGAGGCGAAGTACGGCGCCGCGAAGACGCCGATCGCGAACGTGGCGCCGAGGAGCGCGGCGAACGAGAGGTGGCCCGTCCAGTGGAGGATCGGGATCACGAGCATCAGCGGGCCACGGAACGCGTCCGAGACGAGCATCGTGTTCTTCGCGCCGATGCGCGCGATCAGCGTCCCGGCGGGGATGCCGAAGACGGCGATCGGCAGCATCTCGGCCGCCAGCACCCAGCCGGTCTTCGCGGTCGAGCCGGTCGTCGCGAGCACGAACCAGGGCAGGGCGACGTACGTCATCGACGTGCCGGTGAGGGAGACGAGCTCGGCGGCGATCAGCCCGAGCAGGGAGCGGTTCCTGAACATGGGCGGTATAAATAATACGTACGTACGGTTTTGTCAAGACGGTAGATTTCCCGCGCGGTGCCCAAGGTCTCGCAGGAACATCTCGACGCCCGCCGCGCCCAGATCCTCGAGGGCGCGCGGCGCGCCTTCGCCGAGCACGGCTACGAAGGGGCGACGGTGGCGAGGCTCGAGGAGGCGACCGGCCTCTCGCGCGGCGCGATCTTCCACTACTTCGAGAACAAGCAGGACCTGTTCGTCGAGCTGGCGATGGAGATGAACACGCGCTTCGGCGACATCCTCCTCGCCTCGGGGCTCGACGAGGCGTTCCGTGCGCTGACGGCCGAGAGCCCGGAATGGCTCGCCGTCCTGATCGAGACCGAGAGCCGGATGCGCCACGACGAGAGCTTCGTCGCACGGTTCGACGCGCGCGCATCCGACGTCGGGCCGCGCATCCGCGAGGGGTTCCAGAAGCAGCAGTCGGACGGGAAGCTGCGCGACGACGTCGACTGGGTCGAGGTGGCGCGGTTCACGACGTCGGTGCTCAACGGGCTGGCGCTGCGCGTCGCGAGCGGCGACGCGTTCGACATCGATGCGATGCTTCGCATGTTGAACGACGCGATCGCCCCCCGGCCGTGAGCACGCTCCTCTTCGTCGGCGCCGGCCGCAACCAGCGGCGGGCGATCGCACGGGTGCGCGAGCTCGGGCACCGCGTCGTCGCCGTCGACCGAAATGCGCAGGCGCCCGGCTTCGCCGAGGCAGACGCGGGCGAGGCGGTCGACTTCGCGGACGCCGAGGCCGTCGCCGAGGTCGGGCGCCGGCACGCCGTCGACGGCGTGCTGACGCTCGCCGCCGACCGTGCCGTGCCGATCGTCGCGCGCGTCGCCGAGCTGCTCGGCCTGCCGGGCATCGGCTCCGAGGCGGCGCACCTGGCGACGAACAAGATCGCGATGCGCCGCGTCTTCGCCGAGCAGGGAGTGCCGCAGCCGCAGTTCGCGGCGGTGCGCGAGTGGGAGAGCGCGAAGAAGGCGGCCGAGACGATCGGCTTCCCGGCGGTGCTGAAGCCGGCCGACTCGGCCGGCCAGCGCGGGCTCTTCCTCGTCCACGACCTCGACGAGCTGGCACGGTCGCTGCCGCTGACGCTCGCGGCCTCGACGACGCAGGAGGCCGTGCTCGAGGTCTTCCACGAAGGGCGCGAGGTGAACACGCTGCTCGTCGCGCGCGCCGACGACGTGCGGCTCGTCACCGCCTCGGACCGCCTGCGGCCCGAGGGCATCGGCTTCGGCGTCGCGCTCACGCACCTCTACCCGTCGACGCTCTTCGGCGACGCGCTCGCCGAGGTGGAGCGGGTCGCGCTCGCCGCCGTCCACGCCATCGGCCTGCGGAACGGGATCGCGTACCCCCAGCTGCTCGTGAGCGAGGGCAACCGGGTCCGTGTCGTCGAGATCGCGGCCCGGATCCCGGGCGGCCAGATGGTCGAGGTGCCGCGGTACGGGATCGGCGTCGACCTGGTCGAGGTCGCCGTCGCCCAGGCGCTCGGCGAGCCGGTGCCCGACGAGCTGATCGCGCCGAGGTTCCAGCAGCCGTTCGCGATCCACTTCCTGACCTCGTCGCCGGGGCCGCTGCCGGCGGGGGTCGTGGAGTCGGTCGGGCCGCTCGACAAGGCGCTCGCGTTCCCGGGCGTCGACCGCGTCGAGACGTGGATCGAGCCCGGCGAGACGATCCGGCCGGTGCAGACCGACGGCGACCGCCGCGGCTACGTGATCGCACGCGGCGACACGAACCTCGAGGCGCTCGAGCGCGCCGAGGCGGCGGGCCGGCTCATCGACGTCATCACGGCCTGACCTCGCGCAGGCCGAA
>JBEQUF010000361.1:0-5321 GCA_040349295.1 Actinomycetota bacterium
CACGAACGCCGGGACCGACATCAGCACCTGCGTGACGATCACCGCTGTCACCGGCGAGAACGAGATCTCGAACATCATCGTCCCGAACGGCGCGCCCGGCTACGAGATCTCCGCGCCGATGAAGAAGCTCGGCTGGCACGCGTCCGACACACGCGAGCTGGCGTTCCGCGACTGCGCCGTCCCCGAGGGAAACCTGCTCGGACCGCGCGGCAAGGGCTTCGCGCAGTTCATGGAGATCCTCGACGGCGGCCGCATCTCGGTCGCGTCGATGGGCGTCGGGCTCGCGCAGGGCGCCTACGACCTCGCCTTCGCGTACGCGCAGGAACGGCACCAGTTCAACCGGCCGATCTCGAAGTTCCAGGCGGTGCAGTTCGCGCTCGCCGACATGTCGACCGAGATCGAGGCCGGGCGCCAGCTCGTCTACCGCGCCGCCTGGCTGAAGGATCAGGGCAAGCCGTTCGGCCTCGCCGCCGCGCAGGCGAAGCTCTACACCGGCCTGCTCTCGAACCGCGCCGTCAACGCCGCCCTGCAGATCCACGGCGGCTACGGCTTCATGGACGAGTTCGCCATCTCGCGCCTGTACCGTGACCAGAAGATCCTCGAGATCGGGGAAGGCACGAACGAGGTGCAGCGCATGGTGATCGCGAAGCAGCTGGGGCTCTAGCCGTGACGGTGTACGCGCTCTGCGCGCTCGGCACCGTGCTGTTCGCGCAGGCGTTCGTCCGGTTGCGGCGGCGCGGCCGCGCCGACCATGCCGACTGGACGCGGGTGCCGCTCTGGGCGCTCGGCATCGCGCTCGTCGTCTGGTCGCTGGTCGGGCTCGACGCGCGCGCGGACTCGAACCTCACCTGGCACATGACGCAGCACGTCGTCGTCGGCGACCTCGCCGCCGCGCTGCTCGTGCTCGCGACCCGCGGCCCGCTGGCGCTCTTCCTGCTGCCGCCGGCCGTGCTGAAGCCGCTGGCGCGGACGCCGCTGCGCAAGCTCGTCCGGCCGAGGATCGCCTACGGGCTCTGGGCGACGAACCTCGCGGTCTGGCACGTGCCGTACCTCTACGACGCGGCGCTCGCGCACGAGCGGCTGCACTACTTCGAGCACGCCTGCTGGGCCGTCTGCGGCCTGCTCGTGTGGTCGATCCTGCTCGACGACCGGCGCACTGCCGGACGGCGGGTCGCACTCGCGGCGGCGATGTTCGCGAGCGGCCAGGTGCTGACCGACGTGCTCGTCTTCAGCTTCCATCCGATCTACCCCGACTACCCGAGCGTGCGGCAGCAGCAGCTCGCGGGCATCGTGATGATGGCGGAGCAGGTGCTGACGCTCGGCACGCTCGCGTTCGTGCTGCTGCGGCCGCGTCTCTCGCTTCGCGCCGCGGTTCCCGCGTGACCTGGGAGCCCGCGTTCCTCGTCCTCGTCGCCGCGGCCGCAGCGGCGTACGCGTGGTACGCGCGCGCAGACCGGCCGGAGCCGCGGCGACTCGCGTGCTTCGTCGTCGGACTCGTGCTGGTCGGCGCTTCGCTCAACTCGCCGCTCGAGACCTGGGCTGCGAAGCGGCTGCTGCTGATCCACCTGCTGCAGAACGCGCTGATCGCCGACATCGCGCCGCTCTTCCTGCTGCTCGGGCTGACGCCGAGGATGCGCGCCGCGCTGCCGCGCGTGCGCGCCCGCTACGCGCTGCCCGCGTGGCTGATCGCGTGGTACGCGACGCACGCCGCGAACTTCTACGACTACGCGCTGAAGCACAGCTGGCCGCTGCAGGTCGAGCACGCGATCCTGATCGCCGGCGGCCTGCTGTTCTGGCTGCCGCTCGTCACCGGTCGCCTCTCGCCGCCCGCGGCGCTCGCCTATCTCGGCGTCGGCTTCGTCGGCTCGTCGTTCCTCGGCCTCGCGCTCATCTTCTCGAGTCGGCCGCTCTACACGTACTACGAGCACACCCGTCGCATGTGGGGCCTCTCTCCCGTGCGCGACCAGAACCTCGGCGGGATCCTGATGAACGGCGAACAGACGCTCGTGTTCCTGCTCGCGATCGGGTACTACGTGCTGCGGCTCCTCAACGAGGAGGACGTATCCGCGGCGCCGAGTCGAAGCTGACGTAGCGGTCGCGCATGAAGTGCGCGGGGGCGGTCATCTCGAGCAGCGTCGGCTTGCCGTCGCGGACGTGCAGCGTGAAGAACGCCGGGATCGTCGGGTCGGCGAAGGTCAGCACGCCGGGCGCGACCGCGTGGACGTTCGTGGCGCGCTCCCACTGCGTCGCCGGCTGCCGGACCGGCGTCTGTGGCGACTCGACCCACGCCGCGCCGGCGCGCGCACGATCCCAGCGGCGGTCGCCGACGACGATGCCCTGCGCGCCGCCGGCGATCGTGTACGCGACGCGGTTCGGCGCCTCGAAGCGCCAGCTCGCCGTCACCGAGTGCTCGGGATCGGAGGCGAGATGCTCGACGTATGCCACGCTCGTGCGCGCCTCGATCCAGCGCTGCATCCGCGCGACGTCCGCGACCGGTGCGTCCGCCGGTGCGACGATCGACGCGCGAAGGCCGTCGACGACGACATCCGTCGTGTCGCCGTGCTCGCCGTCGACGCGATAGCAGCCGCTGCCGCAGGCGGTCGCCGCAGTGCCGTCGACGGTCACCGCCAGTCCGCTCGCGCCGCCACCGGCCGGCGAGAAGACGATCACCGTGCGCCGCGACGGCTCCGACTCGACGCCGACGCCGTACAGACCGATCTCCCTCGCCGCGACGACCGCGTCCGCCGGCGGTGGCGGAGGCGCGGGCTGCGGCTCCGACGGGACGGCGGCCCGCGCCGGCGGCGTCGCGTTCCGCCCCGGCCGTTCGAGTGTCAGCACGCCGACGGCGACGAGGATCCCGGCGACGAGCACGAGCTCGACGCGCGGCCTGCGCCACATGCCGACCGCGACGGCGGCGAGAAGCAAGCCCGTCTTGACGAGCAGCGCGCGACCGTAGCTCGTCTCCCAGAGCTGCGCGAGGTGCAGCAGCTCGTACGACGCGCGTACGACGCCGGTGACGGTCAGCAGCGCGACGCCCGCCGCGGCGAGCCGGACGTCGCGCCGCCGTGTGACGACGAGGCCGAGCAGCGCGCCGACCCACGCCGCGGCGCCCGCGACGTGGAGCACGTCGGCGGCGACGTTGACACGGCTGAGCCCCCGGTCGAGCGCATGGCCCGCCGCGGTCGGCACGGCGACGAGCGGCAGGGCGAGCCAGAGCGACGGCCTGCGGGCGCGGGGCTCGAGCAGCGCCGCCCCCGCGACGAGCGCGACGGCGACGGCGTACGCCGACCCGGCGACGAATGCGTCGCCCGCGCGCGTGTGCAGGCCGACGCGGTGCGACTCGTCGCCGGCGCCGAGCGCGGCGAGGACGGCGCTCGAGGCGAGCACGAGGGCCACCGGCTCCGCGTCGACGCGACCGAGCAGCGCGAAGAGCGCGATCCCCGCGGCGCCGAGGACGCCCGCGAGGAAGAGCCAGCGGGCGATCACGTCGGGCGGCCGCGGCCCCGCCGCCTCGGGCGCCAGCGAGGCGACCGGCTTCGGCCGGCCCGTGCCGACCGCGAAGGCGAGGACGCCGGATTCCAGGTGCCCGTCGTCCGAGATGATGGCCCAGCGGACGCTGTAATCGCCGTCGGGGAGCCCGCGGCGGACCGGCAGGACGAGCGTCTTCCCGCCCTCGATCCGCGGCTTCGCGGCGAGAATCGAGCCGCCGCCGTTCCGGATCGCCTCGATCCCGGGGCCGCGCGTCACCGTGTCGTCGAAGGCGATCCGCACGGCCCCGGGCGCCCGGACGAGGACGGCGCCGTTCGCCGGCGACGTGGAGACGAGCGTCGCGTGCGCGGCGGCCACGGCGGGCAGCGCGAGCGCGACGAGGATTGCGAATAGCAGCGATTTCACTTTCGAATTGATAGCCGTCGGCGCTGGTAGCGTCGGTTCGTGCTGTTCCGCCAGTTCGTCGACGCGGATCTCGGGTGCGGCTCCTACGTCGTCGGCGACGAGGTGGCCGGCGTCGCGGCGGTGATCGATCCTGCCTACGCGATCGAGCAGTACCTGGATCTCGGCGTCGAGATCGTCGTCGTCCTCGAGACGCACACGCACGCCGACCACGTCTCGGGCCACGGGCGCCTCGCCCTCGAGCACGGGGTGCCGGTGCGCGTCCACGAGCTGGCGGGCGCGACGTTCGCGCACGAGCCGCTGCGCGACGCCGAGGAGATCGTGCTCGGCTCCGTCCGGATCCGGGTCGTCCACACGCCCGGCCACCGGCCCGAGCACTGCGCGTTCGTCGTCGACGACCGGCTCGTGCTGACCGGTGACTCGCTCTTCGTCGGCGACGCGGCGCGGCCCGATCTCGCGGTCGAGGCGGCCGAGGGCGCCGAAGGGCTCTTCCACTCGCTGCACCGGCTCGCCGGGCTCGGCGACGACGTCGAGGTCTTCCCCGGCCACGTCACAGGCTCGCTCTGTGGCGCGAACCTCTCGCCGGAGCCGTCGACGACGATCGGCCGCGAGCGGACGACGAACGCGGCGCTCGTCGCGACGCACGAGGAGTTCATGTGCCGCGCGACCGGGCCGCAGCCGCCGCGGCCGCCGAACATGGAGTCGATCGTCGAGCTGAACCGCGGGCCGCTCCTCGGCGCGCAGCCGCCGCTGCAGCGCGTCGACGAGGCGCCGGAGGCGGTCGTGCTCGACGTGCGCGCGGCCGACGACTTCGCGGGCGGCCATCGCCCCGGCGCGGTCAACGTCCCGGTCGAGGGCTCGTCGTTCGGGACGAAGTCGGCGTTCGTGCTGCCGCCGGACCGGCCGATCCTGCTCGAGGCCTCCGACGAGGAGCAGGCGCAGCGTGCGGCGGCGCGGCTGTACGCGGTCGGCATCTTCACGCTCGCCGGCTGGCGCGAGCCCGGCGACGGCGAGACGCTCGTGCCGGTGAGCGTCGACGAGCTCGAGCGCCTGGTTGCGGCCGACGAGGTGCACCTGATCGACGTGCGCGAGAAGGACGAGCGCGACGAGGGCTTCATCCCCGGCAGCACGCATCTCCCCTATCGCAGCGTGCGCGGCGCGGCCGAGAACGGCCTCTGCACCGGCAAGCCGATCGTGACGATCTGCGAGAGCGGCCCGCGCGCCGCGATCGCCGCGAGCGTGCTGCAGTCGATCGGCGTCGGCGCGCGCCCCGTGCAGGGCGGCGGCGTCGCGACCTGGCGCGGCGAGAAGTACTCGTTCAGGCGCTGCGGCGGCAGCTAGCGCCGAGGCGTTCGGGTGAGGTGGGTGCGCCGGAGATCGAGGAAGCCGACGACGCCGACGAAGCCCGCACCGACGAGGCACCCACCGAG
>JBEQUF010000017.1:0-16590 GCA_040349295.1 Actinomycetota bacterium
ATCGCGCCGTTGCCGAAAGGCCCGACGCGGCGCACCGAGGCAAGCGGAGCGGAGGAGTATTCGGCGGCTGTGTCGCGACAGGGACGCATCGCCTTCGTCTCGACCCGAAGCGGCGCGCCGCAGATCCTCGTCGGCGACGACGCGACGCCGTTCGACACGGTGGCGCCCGGCTACGGCGACGTCCACGACCTCGCGTGGTCGCCGGACGGGAAGCTGCTCGCCTACGACGCCGTGCAGCAGGACGGGACGACCGACATCGTCGTCGACAACGGCTCCGCACAGCTCGTCGGCCCGCCGGGCGTGCGGCCCGTGTGGTCGCCGGACGGGTCGCGGATCGCGTTCTCGTCGGCGGCCGGGCTCGCGTCGATGGCGGCGAACGCGACCGACATCCGCCAGCTCGGCAGCGGCATCCCCGTCGACTGGCGGATCGTCCCGACCGGGACGCCGCGCTTCCCCGATCTCTTCCAGCGGCCGCCGAGTGGGCTCGTGATCGAGCGGGCGGGCAACGGGCACTGGCTGCTCGGGTACACCTCGATGGTCGACAGCCGCGGGCCGGGGATCCTCTGGATCGAGGGCCGCCGCAAGCCGGGCCAGAGCGTCATGCAGGTGACGCAGCTGATCCAGCTCGCGAGCGGCCGCACGCGCGTCGACCCGCCGTCGGGCGAGCTGCACTACGTCGTCGCGCCGCCGCACTACCACTGGCACTTCCTCGGCTTCGAGCACGCGGAGCTCCGCAGCGCCGGCGACTTCAGGCTGCGCGTGCGCGACCACAAGAGCGGCTTCTGCATCGCCGACCACTACGGCACGGCGATCGGCATCCCACACGGGCCGCCGCGCTTCCTCGGCAACTGCGCGCAGTTCGACCCGAAGGCGACGTTCGTCGAGGAGGGCGCGTCCGTCGGCTACACGGATCGCTACCCCGCGTTCTTCCACGGGCAGCAGCTCGACATCAGCGGGCTGAAGAGCGGCCGCTACTGGCTCGTGCATCGCGCGAACGAAGACCTCCATCTGCGCGAGTCGAACTACGACGACAACGTCGCGTCCGTGCTGATCCGGCTGACGTGGCGCGCGGGAGTCCCGAGCGTGAGCACGCTCAGGCGCTGCTTCGCCGAACGGTGTTGACGATCAGCAAACCGTTTGCGGCGCAAACGGTTTGCAGCTCTCAGCCCTCGTCGTCCTTCTGACCGATCCGGCCGAGGGCGCGCTGGAACTCGGCGGGGACGATCCAGACCTTGTTCGAGTCGCCGGCGGCGATCTGCGGCAGGGCCTGCACGTACTGGTATGCGAGGAGCTGCGGATCCGGGTTGCCCTCGTGGATCGCCTTGAAGACCGTGTCGATCGCCTTCGCCTGACCCTCGGCCTCGAGGATCGTCGCCTGCTTCGCACCCTCGGCGCGGAGGACGGCGGCCTGCTTCTCGCCCTCGGCGGTCAGGATCGCCGACTGCTTCTGGCCCTCCGCCTGCAGGATCGCCGCGCGCTTCTCGCGGTCGGCACGCATCTGCTTCTCCATCGTGTCCTTGATCGACGCCGGCGGATCGATCGCTTTGAGCTCGACGCGGTTGACGCGGATCCCCCACTTGCCGGTCGCCTCGTCGAGCACGCCGCGGAGCGCGTTGTTGATCTCGTCGCGCGAGGTCAGCGTCTTCTCGAGCGCCATGCCGCCGATCACGTTGCGCAGCGTCGTCACCGTCAGCTGCTCGATCGCCTGGATGTAGTTGGCGATCTCGTACGTCGCCGCCTTCGCGTCGGTCACCTGGAAGTAGATGACGGAGTCGATGTTGACGACGAGGTTGTCCTCGGTGATCACCGGCTGCGGCGGGAACGACACGACCTGCTCGCGCAGGTCGATCAGGGGCCGGATGCGGTCGATGAACGGCACGACGAGCGCGACGCCGGGATTCAATGTCCGGTGGTAGCGGCCGAGCCGCTCGACGACACGTGCGCGGGCCTGCGGCGTGATCCGCAGCGACCGCGACAGCGTGAGCAATACGAAGATTGCGACGACCAGGATCACGATCAGTGCAGCCACGACTGCTCCTTTACTCGTAGACGAGCGCTGTCGCGCCCTCGATCTTCATCACTTCGCAGCGCGTCCCCGCCTCGAGCACGGCGCCGGGCATGAATGCGCGCGCAGACCACTCCTCGCCGCCGATCTTCACGCGGCCGCCGTTCTCGTCGACGCGTTGCAGGACGACGCACGACGCACCCTCGAGCGCGGCCGTGCCCGTCCGGATCGCCCGCGGCATGCTCAGGTGCGCCCGCGCGAGCGGGCGGATCAGCGCGAGCGACGCCGCCGAAGCCGCGATGAAGACGACGAGCTGCAGCGCGACGCCGACGCCGACCGCGGCGGCGATCGACGCTGCGACCGCGGCGAGCGCGACCGGGCCGAGGAAGAAGAGCCCGGGCGTGAAGATCTCGCCGATTGCAAGACCGACCGCCGCGATGACCCACGCGACCCAAGCCGCCACACCTCAGATCCTAAGCTCGGAGAGCGAGGTGATGCGCGGCTCGTAGTCGGGTCGCAGGCCGAGCCGGTCGAGCAGCACGGCCTGCATCCCGGCCGCCAGGGCGCCCTCGATGTCGTCGTCGACGCTGTCGCCGACCATCAGCGCGCTCGCCGGCTCGACCTCGAGCAGGTCGAGGACGGCACGGAAGATCGACGCATGCGGCTTCGTCTTCCCGTGGTGGAAGGAGCTGATGCCGGCGTCGATCTCGAGTGCGTGGTGCCGGGCGAACTGGACGACGTCGCGCGCCGAGTTCGAGACGAGCCCGATCTTGATCCCGCGCCGGCGGAGCTCGTCCAGCAGCGGCACGGTGTCCTCGTAGAGCTCGAAGTTCTCGTGCTTCGCCCAGTAGCCGGTGATCTCCTCGGCGCACCGCCGCGCGGCGTCGCCGTCGCCGCCCATGCCGCGCACGATCCGCTCGGTGAACGCGACCCAGATCTCCTCGTCGTGGTCGAGCTCGGGATGCCGCTTGAGGTCGACGAACGCAGCCTCTCGCGCCGCCTCGTAGAGCGCCGGGTCGACGGTGATGCCGTGCCGTTCCGCCGCCCGGAGATAGCCCTCCGGCTGCAGCTCGGGGCCGGGCCGAACGAGCGTGAAGTCGACGTCGAAGAGGACGGCCTCGATCACGTCAGCCACTCGATCGTGTCGACGTGGCTGCGAATCGTCCGCGACTCCGACCACGCGACCGTCTGCACGATCGTCCAGAGGCGGGCCCGCTCGCGGTCGAGGCCGAGCTCGGCGAGGCGGTCGAGCCGGTAGAGCGCCTGCGCCTTCGAGTGGCCGAACTCGGGGGCGCGCACGATCGGCGCCGCCTGGAACTCGCGCTCGGCCGCGAGCGGCTTCGGATCGATCGCGAGCCACGGCTCGCGCTCCGCCGCGAGCACGTTGCCGCCGTGCAGGTCCTGGCTCGTGAGCACGAGCTCGCCCTGTGAGGCCGCGAGCTCGCGGGCGATCGCCAGCGTCTCCTCGTCGAGGTCGCCGCACTCTTGCCAGAACTCGACCTCGTCGGCCAGCGGCGTGAAGCCGTCCGCCGGCTTCCAGAGACGCGGGAGCAGGCCGCAGAGCACGTCCATCGCCTCCTCCGTCGTCCGGCTCGTCAGCGGCGTCCCCGGCTCGGCGCGCTCCATGAGGATCCAGTCGCCCTCGTGCGCCAGCAGCCGGACCGCCCCGTCGCCGTCCCAGCGGGCGAGCGCCGCCGCCTCGTGCTCCGACTCGCGGTGCGGAAGGCCGAGCTTCAGCACCGCGGGCGTCCCGTCGCCGCACGTCGCGCGCCAGGCGCGGCCCGCCGCGCCGGGCGGGTACTCCTCGCCGAGCGTCAACTGCCAGCGCGTCAGCAGCTCCTCCACTGGCACGCTGTGAGGATAGTGCGGAGCCCGGAGCAGATCCTGCGCGAGGCCAGGACGATCGCCGTCGTCGGCGCGTCGCCGGACCCGGCGCGCGCGAGCCATCGGGTCGCGGCGTACCTCGAGCGGGCGGGCTACCGGATCCTGCGCGTCAATCCGCTCTGCGACGGCTACTGGCCCTCGCTCGCGGCCCTCGAGGAGCCGGTCGACCTCGTCGACGTGTTCCGCCGGCCCGAGCACTGCGCCGACGTCGCGCGCGAGGCGGCGGCGATCGGCGCGCCCGCGCTCTGGCTCCAGCTCGGCATCCGCTCCGCCGAAGCCCGTGCAGTCGCCGTCGCCTCCGAGATGGACTACGTCGAGGACGCCTGCACCGCCGTCGTGCACCGCGTCATCTGAGCCTCGGCTACCCTTCCGGTCGTCAGACCGGGGTGTGGCGCAGCCTGGTAGCGCGCTCCGTTCGGGTCGGAGAGGTCCCCAGTTCGAATCTGGGCACCCCGATGGGGCCATGTCCCGCAACCACGTTGCGGGACATGGCCTAGCTTCTCGTCGAGAGCACCCCGTCGACGGTCGCGACGATCGAGTGGCCCTGGTCGTCGGCGGTCAGCGCGTAGGTCTGCGTCGTCGCGCCGGCGATCGCCGTGCAGAGGCGGCCGTTCGCGTTGCAGCGCAGCCAGGCGTAGGTGAACGTCGAGGGCGACGCGGCCCACGTCCCGTCGTCGACGGTCAGCTGCGTCGCGGTCGCGGTCAGCTTCGGCTGGACGGTCGAGACGAGCGTCGACGCCGTCGCCGCGACCGGGCCGATCGCCGAGAGGTAGACGGTGACGGTCGCGACGGTGTCCTTCGCCTTCAGCGTCAGCGTGATCGTCTTGCCCGCGTCGGCGGCGCTCAGCTTGTAGCCGGGGCCGGTGGCGCCGTGGATCGAGTTGCAGTGCGAGATCAGCGCGTCGCAGCGATACCACTGGTACGCGAACGTGACGGTGACGCTCCCGGTCCACGTGCCCGACGCCGCGACGAGCCGCTGTCCCTGTTGCGCCGTGCCGGTGATCGACGGCTGCACGCTCGCGACCGGACCGGCCGGCGCCGTCACGGCGGTCGTCATCGTCGAGAGCGTCGGCTGCGCGACGCTGCCGTTCGACGCGGTGACGCGCGCGACGAGCGTATGGCCGACGTCGTCGGCGGTCGGGACGTACGTCGTCCCGGTCGCGCTCGCGATCGCGATGCAGATCCGGCCGTTCGCGTTGCAGCGCAGCCAGGCGTACGTGTAGCCCTTCGGCGCCGAGCTCCACGAGCCGTTGCTCACCGTCAGCACCTGCCCGACGGTCGTCGTCCCCGTCACCGCCGGCTGCGCCGTCGGCGCGAGCTTCGCGGCCGTCGCGGCGACCGGCCCGACGGCGGAGGCGTAGCTCATCGTCGCGTCGCTCGCCTTGGCGTTGACCGTGATCGTCTTGCCGACGTCCTTCGCACCGAGCGTGTAGCTCGCGGCGGTCGCGCCGTGGATCGACGAGCAGTGCGACACGTCGGGCGCGCAGCGGTACCACTGGACGGTCGTTCCGGTCGGAACGGTCGTCGTGAGCTTCTGTCCCTGCTGCGCCTGTCCGGTGATGGCCAGCGCAGCTGCCGCAACGAGAGCAAGCATGGCCACGAAGGGATTTCGTGCACGCCCGCGGCAGTTCCTGCGGCGGGGAGATGAGAATCGCCTGAGAGCTAGCCGACGCCGTACGTGCCGCCGAAGTGCTCGACGAGCACCCGGACGAGCAGCGACGCCGGCAGCCCGACGACGTTCAGGTAGTCGCCTTCGACGCGCTCGACGAGCGCCGCTCCCTTGCCCTGGATCGCGTAGGCGCCCGCACGGCCCTCCCACTCGCCGGTCGCGACGTAGGACGCGAGGTCGCGCGGCGTCAGCGGCCGGAACGTGACGAGCGTGCGCTCGGCCTCGACGAGCTCCCAGCCCGGCGTGATCAGGGCCAGACCGGAGACGACCGCGTGCGTTCGCCCGCCCAGCTCTTCGAGCATCCGCTCGGCGTGGCCGGCGTCGGCCGGCTTCGCATAGATCCGGCCGCCGAGCGCGACCGTCGTGTCGACGCCGAGCACCGGCCGCCCGTCCGCCCGGTCGACGACCGAGCGCGCCTTGCCGAGCGCGTGGCTGCGGACGAGCTGCTCGGCATCCGCCTCGGACGGGTCGTGCTCGACGTAGTCGGGAGCGACGACGTCGAAGGGGATGCCGAGCTGCTCGAGGATCGCGCGCCGCTGGGGCGACGTCGACGCGAGCAGGAGCGGCGCGGCGGGCGGCGCGCTCACGCGAGGATCTCCGCGACGCCGAACTCGGCCAGGACCGCCTCCGCCTCGAGCGGCAGCTCCCGCGCCTGGAAGACGACGTGGAGGTTGCTGCGGTCGGCGGCCGAGCGCAGCGCGCCGACGAGCTGTGCGAGCTGCTCCGGCTCGTCGGCGAGCAGCCGGTCGGTGTCGAGCACGAGCAGCGCCACCGGGCCGGCCGGGACGGCGCGCGCGAGCCCCTCCCAGCTGTCGACCTCGTCCTCGATCTGGAACGCGGCACGAAGCTCGTCGATCGCGTCGGCCCGGTTCCGGGCCGCGCTGCCCGCGGCGAACACGCACTCGAGCTCCGGCACCTGCTCGGCCTCGCCGCGCATCAGCCACGCGCCGGTCGCGCCCGACCGGAGGCGCAGTGCCCACGGCCCGTCCAGCACCTCGCGCCACGACGGCAGGCGGATCACTCCCATCACGTCTTGCGGGCTACCCAGATCTCCTCGGCCGGCCACCTCGTCGCCCACTCGACGTCGACGAAGTCGTAGTAGCTCGGGTTCTCTGCGCTCGGGCCGGGCCTCAGCTCGTGCAGCGCCTCGATCTCGAAGCCGTGCTTGCGCAGGAGGGCGACCCAGTCGCCGTGCGACAGGTGGTACTCGATGCCGGTCGCCCCGTCCCACTGGATCCGGTACATCCCGAACAGCGGCCGCAACAGCTCCGTGCCGACGAGCTCGTCGGAGTCCTCGGGCGCAGTCAGGTAGACGAGGGTCGAGTTGGTGAGGAAGACGAGCAGGCCGCCGGGACGCAGCAGGCGGGCCGCCTCCGGGACCCACTTCTCGGGATCCGCCCAGAGCGACGCGCCGTATTCGGAGAGGGCGAGGTCGTACGCGGCGTCCGGCAGCGGGACGGCCTCGCCCGGCGCCTCGACGAGCTCGAGCTCGATGCCGGTCTTCTCGACCATCCGCCGCGCCGTCGCCAGCTGTGCCGGCGTCGGGTCGACGCCGACGACCTTGGCGCCGCGCCGGGCGAGCCACGAACCGAAGTAGGCGGTGCCGCAGCCGAGCTCGACGACGTCGAGCCCTTCGACGCTCTCGGGGAGCGCGCGGATCTCCGCCTCCGGGATCGCGAAGACGCCCCAGAGGATGCCCGGATGGCGCCACGCGCGCTCCGCGTTCGCGTCCGTGTGCTCGGCGTTCACCGCCGTCCACTCGGCGATGTTCGCGGCGATGCTGTCTATCGCTTCGTGCATACCCAGAGATCCTCGCCCGGCCACTGCCGCGCCCAGTCGGCCGGAATCAGGAAGTAGTAGGGATGCGTCTTCGCGCCCGGCGCCGCCTGCAGCTCGTGCAGCGCGTCGAACCGGAAGCCGTTTGCGCGGAGGACGCGGATCCAGTCGCCGTGGGAGAGGTGGAACTCGACGCCGCCGTAGCCCTGCCAGCTCACGGCCCACGGGCCGAAGAGCGGCCGCACGAGTGTGTTCGTGATCGGCGTGTCGTCCTCGTCCGGCGTGCAGAGGTGGGCGAGCTCCGACATCGTCAGGAAGAACAGCCGCCCGCCGGGACGGAGCAGCCGGGCGGCCTCCGCGAGCCACTGCTCCGGGTCGGCCCACAACGAGGCCCCGTACTCCGAGACGACGAGGTCGCAGCTCGCGTCGGGGAGCGGCACGGACTCCGCCGGCGCCTCGACGAGCGGGAACTCGATCCCGGTCAGGTCCATCATGCGCCGCGCCGTGTCGAGCTGCGCGGGCGTCGGGTCGACGCCGACCGGCCGCGCCCCGGCGCGCGCGAGCTTCGCGCTCAGGTACGCCGTGCCGCAGCCGAGCTCGACGACGTCGACGCCGCTGACGTCACCGAGCCACTCGTCGGGGACGTCGAACTCGCCCCAGAAGATCTGCGGCTCGCGCCACTGCCGCTCGGCGTCGCCGTCGGTGTGCTCGCGATTCGTCAGCGTCCACTGCGCGACGTTCGCCGCGATGCGGTCCTGCTCCGCGTCAGGCGAGCTCATCGGCGGGGAACCAGAGCGACAGCTCGCGCTCCGCCGATTCGGGCGAGTCGGAGCCGTGGACGAGGTTGTCCGGCATCGACATCGCCAGGTCGCCGCGGATCGTGCCGGGCTCGGCGTTCGCCGGGTTCGTGGCGCCGATCGTCTTCCGCATCGTCGCGATCGCGCCCTCGCCCTCGACGGCGAGCGCCCAGGTCGGCCCCGACGTGATGAAGTCGACGAGCTCGCCGAAGAACGGCTTCTCCCTGTGCTCGGCGTAGTGCGTCCCGCCGAGCTCGCGGCTCGCCGTCAGCAGCTTGCCGGCGACGATCGTGAAGCCGCGCGCCTCGATCCGGCCGAGGATCTCGGCCGCGAGCCGCCGGCGCACCGCGTCGGGCTTGATCAGGATCAACGTGCGTTCGACCGCCATCGCGTCGGGCACTCTAGCGACGTGCATCTCGACCACGTGCAGGTAGCCGCACCGCCTGGCTGCGAGGAGTCGGCGCGCGGCTTCTTCGGCGGCGTGCTCGGGTTGCGCGAGGTCGAGAAGCCGCCGCCGCTCGCGAGCCGTGGCGGCGTCTGGTTCGAGCTCGCCGACGGCCGGCAGCTGCACGTCGGCGTCGAGCACGACTTCGCGCCGGCCCGGAAGGCGCACCCCGCCTTCGCGGTCGACGACATCGACGCGCTCGCGTCACGCCTCGGCGACGTGACGTGGGACGACGAGCTGCCGGGCGTGCGCCGCTTCTACGCCAGCGACCCGTGGGGCAACCGGCTCGAGTTCCTCGCGAGGCGCTAGCCCGTCACCTGCCGAGCGGGAGCCGGACCCGGAACGTCGTCCCGACGCCGAGCTGGCTCTGGACGGCGATCGATCCGCCGTGCGCCTCGACGATTGCCTTCGTGATCGCGAGGCCGAGCCCGGCGCCGCCGACGGTGTCGTTGCGGGCCGAGCGGTAGAACCGCTCGAAGATGTGCTGTCGGTCGGCGACCGAGATGCCGACACCCGAGTCCTCCACCTCGAGCAGCGCGTGGTCATCCTCGAGGCCGGCGCGAACCGACACGAGACCGCCGTCCGGCGTGAACTTGATCGCGTTCGACAGGAGGTTGTCGAGCATCTGCGCGAGCCGCAGCGGATCGCCGGCCAGATGGACCTCACCGGCCGACGCACGCAGCTCGACGTCCTTCCGGTCGGCGGCGGCGCGCGCGGCCTCGACCGAGTCCGCGACGAGCGCCGCGAGATCGACGTCGTGCACGTCGAGCCGCACGCTGCCGTTGTCCGTCTCCGCGACGAGCAGCAGGTCGCTGACGAGCGAGTGCAGCCGGTCGGCGTTCCGCTTGACGACCTCGAAGTACGACCGCTGGTCGTCGCTGAGCGTCCCGTCCCCGTCGTCCTCGATCAGCTCCACGTAGCCGAGAATCGAGGTCAGCGGCGTTCGGAGCTCGTGCGAGACCACGGCGACGAACTCGTCCCGCAGCCGCGCGTTGTCGCGATCGATGCGGCCGGCGCGCCGCTGCAGCCCGTACAGCCAGATGAGCACGCCGACGAGCAGGACGAAGGCGACGCCGCCCGTGATGAGCGTCCAGCGTGCGACCGGGTAGCGGCTGTTCGCCGCGTGCCGGAGCCGCAGCAGCTCGTGCTTCACCCCCGCCTCGAGCTGCCGCGGCGGGACCGCCCGCAGACGCCGTCCGGCGGCCCGGTCGTGCGCGGCGACGCGGTCGAGCGCCGCCGCCACCCCCTGGTCCGTCGCGATCGCGGACGAGAGATCCTCGAGCCGGAACTCCTGCCGCTGGTTGTTCGCCGACTCGCGCAGCACCACGGCGCCCGCCGACGTCGAGCCGATGCTGACGACGAGCAGCGCCACGGCGGCGCCGTAGAGGATCCGCTCCTTGTGCGAGGCCAGCCAGGGACGCATTGCCGGCGTTCTTCGCTAGCCGGCCGTTCCGCCCGAGCGGCGGCGGCGCGGCGGTTCGAGCGTCGGCAGCGCGACGGCCGCGGGCTCGACGGGGGTCTCGCAGTACGGGCACACCTGCCAGAGCGCCTCGAGCGGCTGCTTGCAGCTGACGCACGCCTGCTTCAGCTTCGTCGTGCAGATCGGGCAGACGAGGAAGGACGCGTCGACCTCGCTGCGGCAGACGGGGCAGTGCAGGTCGCGCTTCGAGAGCCTGTCCTCCATCGCCTTGATCTCGAGCTCGCGCTCGCGGACGTCTTCGAGGTACTCCGGCGGGCGCAGGAGCATGTAGATGAAGATGCCGAGGAACGGCGCGACGATGCCGACGAGGATCGCGACGCCGATGATCCACGGGTCCTCGAGCCGGCGCTTCGCGTCCTTCCAGATCCAGAGGACGGTCGCAGCCCAGAAGAAGAACAGGAAGAGCAGACCCAGGTTGCGGATCACGAGCCACGTGCCCGACCCGAAGAAGCTCGACGCGACGCTCACAGCAGGATCCTTCCGATGAGGTACCCGGCCGCGAAGGCGCCGCCGACGATCACGACCAGCACGAAGAATGCCAGCGCGAAGACGCTGAGCTTGTCGCCGAGGCTATGAACGGTCGCTGGGGTCACCGAGCTCTGCCAAAAGGTAGAGCGAGCCCGTGACGACGACGGCCCCTTCCGGGCCCGCCAGCGCCCGCGCCCGGGCGCGGGCCGCGCGGGGATCAGGGTCGGCGACGACATGCTGGAAGTACGGTTTCGCCCGATCTGCAAGGTCCCCTGCCGGAACGGCCCGGGCGTTCGAGGACTCCGTCGCCACGAGACGGCCTCCGAGGACGGACAGGGCCTCCAGCATCTGCTCCGGCCGCTTGTCCTCGAGGATCGAGGCGACGACCACCCAGTCCTGCCGGTCTGGCAGGCGGGGCAGGAGGTAGCCGAGGCCCGCGAGGTTGTGCGCGCCGTCCCAGATCTCGAGCGGCGCCTCGCCCGCCCGCTCGAGCCGGCCCGGGAGCGAGATCCCGTCCGCGGCGTGCGGGTCGACCTCGCGGCCCAGGAAGGCCTGCGCAGCCGCGACCGCGAGCGCGAGGTTGCTCGCGCCGGGGAGCTCGACGCGCTCGGCGCCGTTCACCCGCGCGAGGCCCTCCCACTCCGGGTCGCCGAGCACGGCGATCGCGCCGGGGCGGACGACCGCGAGCTTCTCCGCGGCGATCTGCTCGCGGGTGTCGCCGAGGACCTCCATGTGGTCGAGCGCGACGCTCGTGAGCACGACGACGCGCGTGCCGAGGACGTTGGTCGCGTCGTGGCGGCCGCCGAGCCCTGCCTCGACGACGGCGACGTCGACCTCCCGGTGCGCGAACTCGAGCAGCGCGGCCGCGGTGAGCACCTCGAACTGCGTCGCGTCCTCGGCGTGCGCGCGGACGCGCCCGATCGCCTGCTCGAAGTCGGCGTCGGCGCCGTTGACGCGGATGCGCTCGCTCCAGCCGCGCACGTGCGGCGAGAAGTACGCGCCGACGTGCAGCCCCTCGCTCCGCAGCAGCTCCTCCGTCAGGCGCGTCGTCGTCGACTTGCCGTTCGTGCCGACGACGTGGATCGCCGGGAAGCGCGTCTGCGGGTCGCCGAGCCGTTCGAGGAGCGCCTGCATCCGCCCGAGCCCGAAGCCGTCCTTCGGCCACGGGCTGAGCGACTCAACCCAACGCGTCGAGCTCAGCACGGTATTGCTCGAGCTTCTCCCGCTCCGCGTCGACGACGTCGGGCGCCGCGTTCGCGACGAACTTCTCGTTCGCGAGCATCCGCTCGCCGCGCTCGATCTCCTTGCGCAGGCGGTCGCGCTCCTTGCCGACGTCGCCGCCGCCGTTCGCCGACGGGCGCACGACCGCGGTGAAGATCCGCTCGGCGTCGCCGGCGAGCGCGATGCGCACGCCGCTGCGCCGGTAGATGCGGGCTGCCGTCTGGGCGCGCTCGATCTCGCCGCTCGTCTCCTGCGGCAGCGGCTCCGGCCACGGCGCGACGATAAGGCGGCTCTCGCGGCCGGGCAGGTGCGTCCAGATCTCCTCGGTCACGTGCGGCAGCACGGGATGCAGGAGCTTCAGCAGGCGCTCGAGCGCGGCGAACGCCGTGGCACGCGTCTGCGCGTCGCCGAGCCGCGGCTTGATCGCCTCGAGGTACCAGTCGCAGAAGTCGTCGAACGTCAGGTGGTAGAGCCGGTCGACGGCGTGCGAGAAGTCGTACTTCGCGAGATCGTCCTCCACCACCTGCCGCGTCGCGTCGATGCGCGCGAGGATCCACCGCTCCTCCTCCGAGCTCGGCTGCGCGTCGGGCGTCTCCGGGCCGGCCATCAGCAGCAGCCGCGACGCGTTCCAGAGCTTGTTCGCGAGCCGGCGGCCCTCCTCGATCTGTTGCGAGCTGAAGCGGACGTCCTGCGTCGACGACATCTTCAGCAGGCCGTAGCGCGTCGAGTCGGCGCCGTGCTGGTCGATCAGCTCGAGCGGGTCGATCCCCGTCCCCTTCGACTTCGACATGCGCTGCCCGTCGGGGGCGAGGATCGTCGAGTGGATGATCACGTCGTGGAACGGGATGTCGCCGAGCTCGAAGAGGCCCGCCATGATCATCCGGTTCACCCAGAGGAAGATGATGTCGCGCGCGGTCGAGTCGACGTCGCCGGGATAGAAACGGCGGAGCGCGCGCGTGTCGTCGGGCCAGCCGAGCGTCGCGAACGGCCACAGCGCCGAGCTGAACCACGTGTCGAGCACGTCGGGGTCGCGCGTCAGCTCGCCGGCACCGCACTCGGCGCACGCGGCCGGCTCGGTCTCGCTCACGGTCACGTGGCCGTCGGCGCAGTACCAGACCGGCAGCTGGTGGCCCCACCACTGCTGCCGTGAGACGTTCCACGGGCGGATCGCGCGCAGCCAGTCGGCCGCGACGCGGCCGTGCACCGGCGGGTGGAAGCGCACGCGGCCGGACTCGATCGCCTCGAGCGCCGGCCTCGCGAGGTCGCCCATCTCGCACCACCACTGCAGGAGCACGAGCGGCTGGATGCGCGTGCCGCTGCGGTCGCAGTGGCCGACGGCGTGGCGGTAGTGCTCGCGCTTCTCGAGCCGGTCGTTGTCCTTCAGCCACTGGACGACCTTGTCGGCCGCCTCGTCCTCGGTCAGGCCCTTGTACTCGTCGGGGATGTCCCCGGTCATGCGGCCGTCGAGCCCGATCACCGTCAGCTCCTCGAGCCCGTGCTTGCGGCCGATCTCGAAGTCGACGGGGTCGTGGCCCGGCGTGATCTTGAGCGCGCCCGTGCCGAAGTCGGTCTCCACCGCCTCGTCGCCGATGATCGGCACGACACGGTCGACGACCGGCACGCGCACGTGCTTGCCGATCAGGTGCTTGTAGCGGTCGTCCTCCGGATGCACCGCCACAGCGACATCCGCGAGGATCGTCGCCGGCCGCACGGTCGCGATCGTCACGCTTCCGTCGCCGTCCACGAGCGGGTAGCGGGCATACGTCAGCGTGTCGTCGACGTCGATGTGCTCCACCTCGAGGTCCGAGACGGTCGACGCGCAGTCGGTGCACCAGTTGACGATCCGGTTGTCGCGGTACATGTAGCCGCGCTCGTAGAGATCGACGAAGAAGCGGTAGACGGCGCGCACGTAGCCGTCGTCCATCGTGAACCGCTCGCGGTCGTAGTCGAGCGAGCAGCCGAGGCGCCGGAACTGGCCCATGATGATCCCGCCGTACTGGTGCAGCCACTCCCACACGCGCTCGAGGAACTGCTCGCGGCCGAGGTCGAACCGCGAGGTGCCCTCGGTGCGGAGCTGCCGCTCGACCATCATCTCGGTCGAGATCGCAGCGTGGTCGTAGCCCGGCTGCCACAGCGTGTTGAAGCCGCGCATGCGGTGCCAGCGGATGAGCGCGTCCTGGATCGTCCCGTTCAGCGCGTGCCCCATGTGGAGCGCGCCCGTCACGTTCGGCGGCGGCACCGCGATCACGTAGGTCGGGCGCGTCTCGTCGGCGTCGTCGGCGCGGTAGAGGCCTTCGGCCTCCCACGTCTGCTGCCAGCGTTCCTCGACGCCGTGCGGGTTGTACAGAGTCGCGAGCTCCATCAGACACCCACCTTATTTGCGGGGCCGGGAGCCGGTGTGGGATCAAGCAGCGACTATGCGCTCATTGTGCCATGTCCCGCAACGTGGTTGCCGGACATGGCTAGCGCGTCGCCGCGCCGCGGCCCTTGGCCCAGTCGCGCGGCTGTGCGCCGACCTGCTCGAGGATCGTCTCCAGCAGGTGGAAGCTCGAGAGGACGTGCTCGCGCGCGAGGGCGCGGGCGCCGGCGGCGCTGCCGGCATGGAGCGCCTGCTTGATCGCGCGGTGCTGCTCGGCGTTCTTCGCGTACAGCTCGTCGATCGAGTGGTCGCCGGGCGCCCAGACGGCCGGCCCCGAGAACGTCCGCCGCGCGCCCTTCGCGAGCTGCTCCACGAGCGGCAGGTCGGCGGCCTGGTAGATGACGTCGTGGAACGCGTGGTTCGTGCGCACCCAGTCGCCCATGATCGAGCGCCGCTCCTCGCCCGGCTCGCGGGCGCGCAGCTCGAGCGAGATCGACGAGAACCGCTTCTCGACCTCGTCCAGCTCCTCGAGCTGCTCCGAGGTGATCTTCGTCGCGGCGACCTCGGTCGCAAGCCCCTCGAGCTCCGCGCGGATGAGGAACGCCTCGTGCAGGTCCTCCCGCGAGAGCGTGCGGACCCGGACGCCGCGGTTCGGGACGAAGGACACGAGCCCGAGCGCGGCGAGCCGGCGCAGGGCCTCGCGGATCGGCGTCCGCGACACGTTGAACTGCTCCGACAGCTGCTCCTGCCGGAGGACGGTGCCCGGGGCGAGCTCGCCGGAGACGATCGCCTCCTCGATCACCAGGGCGATGTCGTCGGCCTTCGTCGAATCGAGGCTCACGCCCTCCACTCTAGATCCCTATGCGGCCACGCGAGGCCGGTTGCAGAAGCGGATCGCCGGGTCGTAGGGGAAGAAGTCGGGGATCTCGCCGGTCTCGGCGGCCCGTTTCCACCCCTGCCAGGCCTCCGGCGTCAGCAGATCCTCGTTGTGCTCGAGGAACGCCGCCCGCACGCGTGGATCGCCGAGCAGGAACGTCGCGAACTCCTCCGGGAAGACGTCGCGCGGCAGCGCCCCGTACCACGCCTCGCCGCTCAGCTCGGCGTCGGTGTCGGGCGGCGGCGGGATCCGGCGGAAGGTGCACGCGTCGAGATACTCGATCTCGTCGTAGTCGTAGAAGACGACGCGGCCGCTGCGCGAGACGCCGAAGTTCCGCCACAGCATGTCGCCCGGGAAGATGTTGGCGATCGCCAGCTCGCGGACGGCGTTGCCGTAGTCGCGGACGGCCGCGTCGAACGACTGCTCGTCCGCACGCTCGAGGTAGAGGTTGAGCGGCGTCATGCGGCGCTCGACGTAGCAGTGGCGGACGACGAGCCGCTCGCCCTGGGCGTCGACGACGGAGGCCGCGCGCGCGGCGAGCTCGTCGAGAAGCTCGGGCGCGAACCGGTCGAGCGGCAGCACGAGCTCCGTGAACTCGAGCGTGTCCGCCATGCGGCCGACACGGTCGACGTGCTTCACCATGGCGAACTTCTCCATCACCTTCGCGCGCGTCGTGTCCTTGCCGGAGCCGAACTCGTCCTTGATCACCTTGAAGACGTACGGGAACGACGGCAGCGTGAAGACGAGCATCACCTGTCCCTTGATCCCCTCCGCCTCGACGAACGCGTCGCCGGAGTGCTGGAGATGCTGGAGCAGCTCGCGGAAGAAGAGCGTCTTGCCCTGCTTCGTCAGGCCGAGCGTCGTGTAGAGCTCGGCGGGCGAGCGGGCCTGTGCGAGCGAGCGGACGAACTCGACGTACGCCGACGGCACCTCCATGTCGACCATGAAGTACGCGCGCGTGAGCGAGAAGAGGACGCTGATCTGCGACTCGTCGAGCAGCACCGTGTCGAGGGCGAGCCCGCCGGGCGTGTGCAGCACCGGGACGGCGAACGGGACGCGGTCGTGGCCGTCGACGACCCGGCCGAGCACGTACGCGGCCTTGCCGCGGTAGAACGGCGACGCGAGCACCTGGATCTGCCGGTTCGGCTCGACGTGCTCGTACAGCCGCGCCGCGAGGGCATCGACGACGGCGGCGACGTCGTGCTCGAGATCGGCGAACGGACAGTCCCACCCGAAGTCGTCGAAGGCCTCGACGAGGCAGCCGTGCAGCGCGTCGGCGCCCGGGTAGTAGCTCCGGTAGATCGGCGCGGTCGGCTCGATCGCCTCGGTCGAGATCGCGGGCCGCACGAAGATCAGGTCGTTGTCGGCGTACGAGCGGTTGAGGATCTTTGTGATCACCGAGTTGAAGAACGTCTCCGCGAGCTCGGGCTGGCGATGGTCGACCAGGAGGCCGATGTAGAAGAGCTTCACCTCCTGCCAGGTCGGGTGGTCGAACGACTCGACGTCGAACTCCGAGCGCAGCCGCGCGACGCACTCGCGCACGCGGTCGTCGTAGAAGCGCTGCCGCTCCTTGACCGCGAGCTGCCCCTCGGCCCAGGCGGCCGCCTCG
>JBEQUF010000052.1:0-4994 GCA_040349295.1 Actinomycetota bacterium
GTCGGTGACGACGCGCGACCGGCTCGTCGACGATTCCCCGCTCCCGTGCGCCGGGACGAGACGGCGTTTCGGGCCGATCGAGGCCTGTTTCCCGCGGTAGGGTTGGCGCGATGTCGAACCCCGTCGTCGTCGACACGCCGAGCGGCCCGATCCGGGCCGACCGCGCCGCGGTCGAGTGGCTGTGGGAGATGCTCGACTCGCACGAGCTGCCGGTGACGCACGCGGCGCTCGGCAAGGCGCTGAACGGCGAGAACCTCGACCTGCCCGAGGCCGAGCTCGATCGGTTCGCGCAGGCGCTGCGGCAGCTTCTCGGCCGGCTCGATCCGGCGTCGCCGCACGCGCCGGCGCTGCAGGATCTCGTCGAGGCGCTCGCCGCCGCCTGAGCGCTAGGGCAGGGCGGGATTCGACGCGTTCGAGATCGTCGCGGTCTTGATCTCGTCGAGCTTCGGCCATGCCTTGTCGAAGTAGGCGTCGCCCTGCGTCATCATCTGGCCCTGCTCGGGCGTCGGCTTGTCGCCGTAGCCGGAGTAGAGCTTCTCGACGACGTCCATCCCGTCGGTGACGGCGGCGAACGGCGCGAACTGGTCGACGTCGAGGTTCGTGTTGTTGCCGAGGTCGATGAAGATCTGCGTCGTCCGCGTGTCGGGACCGGCGGATGCGAACGCGACCGCGCCGCGCTCGTTGTGCACCGTGATCGTGTCGTCGGGGATCGTCGCGGTCTGCCACGCCTTCGACACCTCGGGGAACGGGCTGATCCCGAACTGGACGACGAACCCCGGCACGACGCGGAAGATCTTGTCGCCGTCGTAGAAGTGGTTCTTGACGAGGTTGTAGAAGCGGTCCGCGCCGTGCGGCGCCCACGTCCGGTGCACGCTGAGCGTGAAGTCACCCGCGGTCGTGTGGAAGGTGACGTCGAAGAGCTGCGGCGCCTTCTTCGTCAGCGTCGCGGGCTTCAGCAGCGCCGGATCCGGCTTCGACGAGGACGAGCCGCCGCCGCCGCAGCCCGCGAGTACGAGGACGGCCAGGACGACGATGGGGAGGGCGCGACGCATGCGGCGCTCAGAGTAACCTCAGACGCATGCGCCGGTTGACCGTCATCGGAGCTGCGCTCGTCCTCGTGCCTGCGGCAAGTGCGTCGTCGAAGCCCAAGACCGGCTTCGAGTTCGGGCGCACGGGCGGCAGCATCGCCCCGTTCACGCTCACCGTCGCGACGACCGGTGCGGTGCACGCCACCGGCGCTGCGCCCGACCATCGGACGCGGCTCTCGAAGGAGCAGCTGGCGCTGCTGAACCGTGTCGCGTTCGTCGTCGACTTCGAGCACCTGGCGCCGGTCACGGCCTGCGCGACGACGCTGCCGGACGTCGCGGCGCAGTTCATCCGGGTCGGCAACCGCACGGTGCGCGTCCACGGCGGCTGCGTGGCGCGGTTCAACCGGCTCTGGAACGCGCTCAGCGCGGCCACCCGCGCCGGCTAGACGTTCCGGCGATAGAGGAGGAACGCGAGCGGCACGAGGGCGCCCAGCACGAACCACGGCGCGAGCGGCACACGCGAATACGCCGAGACCACGGTATGTGCCTGCGCGCTGCCGATCGTGGCCCGCGACGCGCGCTCGATCTTGCCGAGCTGGTGTTCGTCATAGAGCTGGCCGCGCGTCACCTGGGCGAGGTTCACGAGGGCGGAGACGCTCTCGCCGTCCGCGACGTAGTGCGGGTCGGCCCTGCCGTTGCGCTTGTAGATCCGCTCCGTCGGCGACCACACGTGGACATAGATCGGCGTCACGCGGCGCTGCAGCGTCAGCTTCGTGACGGGTGAGAGCTTCGCCGACTCGCCGTCGGTGAAGACGACGAGCAGCCGCCGCTGCACACCCGGGGAGTAGAAGTTCGACTGGACGAGCGGCACGATCGCGTCGAAGGTCGTCGCACGCCCCTTGTGCGGCTGGGACGGCGGCGGCCGGTCGACCGCGACCGACTGCTCGACCGTCCGGTCGAAGGTGGTCCGGTCGACGGTCGGCATGAGATTCGGCAGCGACCGGTCGGTCATCGACGCGACGCCGAACGGGACGTCGGGCATCGCAGCCTCGAGCTTGATCGCGAGCGCCTTGGCGCGCTGCAGCCGTGTCGGCTGCCCCGGCCCGGCGGCGGCGCGCATCGAGAGCGAGGTGTCGAAGAGGACGAAGACCTGCGCGTCGGCGCGCTGGGCCACGTGCTGCTGGCGGATCACGACCGGCTGTGCGGCGGCGACCGCGACGAGGCAGGGGAGCAGGACGAGGGCGATCGCGACGGGAAGGAGCGCCCGCCGCCCCGGCGCCGCGATCCGCAGCAGCCGGCGCACCCGGCGCGCGCGCCGCTCCGTGAGCACGAAGGCGGCCACGGGCACCGCCGCGACCAGCGCGAACAAGGCGGCGAGCGGCGTCAGGAACGTCATCAGTACCCGTTGCCGAGGCTGCCGGCGCCCTGACCGCGGCCGAATCCGTAGCCGCTGCGCGCGTCGTGGCCGAGATGCCCCTGGCCCGGCTTCGTGATCCGGAGGACGAGCTCGAGGTTCTGCTTCGCGTCCGTGTTCGACGGATCGATCTGGATCGCGGTCTGGAAGTAGTTGGCGGCGCGCTTGAGGATCTGCGCGATCACGTCCTGGTCGGTGCCGGCCGGCGTCGTGACGACGAGCACGCCGAGCAGGTTCGCGGCGTCGGAGCGCTGCGCCGAGGTCGGGGCGGACGCGAGCTCTCCGAGCAGCCGGTCCTGGGCGCCTGCGCGCAACGTCGGCGTGTCCATCCGCACGTCGGGATTGCTGCCGATCCGCGAGAACCAGAAGTACTGCAGCGCGCGCCGCCAGGCGATCGTCGAGCCGGTGCCGATGATCGCGCCGGCGGGATCGCCCGGGAGACGGGTCGACGGGTGCCAGAGGCCGCGGTGCGTCGGCAGCGCGCGGAAGCGCAGGTCGTCGCGGGCGACGGTCGAGCGCCAGGTCGCCACGTCGGCGGCGAAGAGCCCGAGCACGACCGCGACGAGCGTGCAGAGGATGCCGAGGACGAGCCAGCGGTGCCTGCGGAGACGGCGGATCACGCGGTCTCCAGCCGGGCGACGAAGCGCTCGTTCGCGGCCAGGAGGAGCACGAGCAGCACACCGAGGCCGATGAGCTCCCACGGGGCCGGCGCCGCGATCGGCTCGGTGTGCTTCGTCGCCGAGTGCGCGAAGACCTTCGGGTCGACGAACGCGTTCTCGCCGAACAGCGCCGCGAACAGGCGCTTGTCGTTCGGCGCGGCGAAGAGCGGCACGATGCGCACCGGGATGTGATGCTGGCGGAGCCGCACCGCCTCGGCATCGAGGAGCGGCTGGTCGGCGGCCGAGTCGTCGAGGTCGCTGACGAGCAGGATCGCGCCGTGCTGCACGCCGGCGCGGATCAGCGACGACGCGGCCATCTCGAGCCCGGCGGCGATCCGGGTGCCGCCCATGAACGTGTCCCACGGACCCTGGCCGAACACCGGCGTGCTGCCGTAGTAGCGCAGCGGGACGAAGAACGGGATGAACGACGCCAGCGCGCCGGGCGGCGAGTTCGGCGGCAGGAGCTCGTACGGCGTGTCGGAGAACATGACGAGGCCGACGGACTGGTTCGCGGCGATGATCCCGCGCAGCGTCGACGACACGCGCGCGTAGACAGGCCCGGCGATGCTCGCCGACATGTCGAGCGCGACGACGCCCGTGTCCGCGCTCTCGGGGAAGACGGCGGCGCGACCGGCGCCTGCCCGGCGCGCGGTCACGAAGAGGAGCGCGAAGACGACGGCCGCCGCCACGAGGAGCAACACGCGGATCGCCTCGGTGCGATGCCGCGGCGAGCCGAGCCGCGCGCGGTCGGCAACGACGACCGCACCCGAGCGGTGGATGCTCGGGACGATCATTCGCTCGCCTCGAGCGCCTGCGCCGCGAACGCCTCGACCTCTTCGTCCTCGGGCGTGCGCGGCGACCACGCGAGCTCGCGCGCGGTGCGGGTGAGCTCGTCGGCCTGCGCGACGCCGAGCTCGTCTGCGACGCGCTCGAAGGCCTTCCGTTGCAGCGTCTCGTCGCCGGTCTCGTGCGCGTAGCGCAGCACCGCGAGCGCTCGTTCGAGCGGCGTTCCGGGCAGCTCGGCGGCGGACGTGCGGCGCGGCCGGATCAGCAGGTACCAGCGGCCGAAGAAGAAGAGCGCGCCGGCGCCGAACACGCCGGCGAGGCCGAGCGCGACCCAGAGGACGGTCGTCGGCGAGAAGCGGTAGGTCGGCGCGCCGACGGGCCGGAAGTCGAACCGCCAGCCGATGTGGTTCGTCAGCTGCAGGAACTTCTGGACGCCGGGACTGATCTGCGAGATGACCTCGACCGGCGGCCAGTACGCGTTCAGGCCGTACGCCGGCTTCCCCTGCAGCGTCACGTAGTCGATGTGCGCCGGCGAGAAGTGGAACACGTGGAACTTGTCGCTTGTCGGCACGCGCGGCACGCATGCCGAGTCGATGCATCGGATCTGCCACGTCCACGTGATCTGCTCGAAGCGGCCGGCGACGACGCGGGCGACCGCGGGCGCGGCGACGGGGACGTACGGCTTGAAGTCGGTGCGGACGCGCAGCCGGAGCGGGTCGACGTACTTCGTGTCGGCGACGACGGCGAGCTTGGCGGTCACCTGGTCGCCGAACAGGTGGACGGTCGGCGTCATCGACGCATACGCCTTGAACGGCAGGCCCTCGCCGATCGACGAGCCGCCCTTCTGGGCGGGGAGGTTGCCGCTCGGCGTCTCGCCCGGCGCGAGCGCGAGCGCTGCCGGCGCGAGGACGAGCGCGGCGACGACGGCGGCGACGAGCCTCATGCCAGCGCTCCCCGCCACATCATCCGGAGGTCGGCCCAGCGGAGGAACGCGTCGAGCATGCCGCCGAGGTCGTGGGTCTGGACGGCGACCGATTCGAGCCCGAGCGACCGGAAGTCGCGGATCAGCCGCTCCCACCGTGCTTCGTGCTCGCGCCGCAGCGCCGC
>JBEQUF010000083.1:0-4776 GCA_040349295.1 Actinomycetota bacterium
ACGGCGCGATTTCCGGACAGGTCGAAGTGCAGGCCCTGGAAGTCGGGGTGGCCGTTGTACCAGGCGACGAACGCGGTCGCGGGCCAGCTGCCGGGCAGATCCTCGCCCTCGATCCCCATGCGCCGGTCGGTCTGCGCGCCGACGGCGTAGAGCACGGCGTCGTACAGCTCGAGCAGCTCGTCGTGCTGGACGTCCCGCCCGACCTCGACGTTGCCGAGGAAGCGGAAGCCGTCCTGGGCGGCGATCCGCTCGAACGCGCGCGACACCGACTTGATCTTCGGATGGTCGGGCGCGACGCCGAGCCGCACGAGCCCCCACGGCGTCGGCAGCCGCTCGATCATGTCGACGCACGCGCCGCCCTTGAGCAGCGCATCGGCGGCGTAGAAGCCGGCCGGGCCCGAGCCTATGACCGCAACGCGAAGCGGATCCGTCACGCAGGTGATGCTACGCGGGCGGCCTTCCACTCACTCCCGGCAAGGGAGCCGGCGATGCCCGCGATCGCGAGCGCGTTGACGCCGTGGAGGAAGCCGACCCAGGCCTGCGACGTCCCGCCCCAGGCCAGGAGCATCTGGACGATCCCGAGGACGAGCAGGATCGCGGCGACGCGTGTCCCGTGCTTCGCGACCAGCGCCACGAGGACGAGGATGACCATCAGCGCGAGGACGATCGTCCCGACCACGCCGTGCGGGTCGAAGCCGTTCTCGATCTGCTTCTTCGTGATCGAGTGGTCGGAATCGGCCTTGTCGATGGCGTTGAAGGCGCCGTAGCCCGCGAGGCCGACCTGGACGATCACGGACAGCGAGGTGAGGGATGCGACGATCCGGAATGCAGTTCTCATGCGGCGATCATGGCGCGCCGATAAGACGGAGGAGATGCGGCGCCTCATGCTCCTCCTCTGCCTGGCCACCCTCGCCATCCCGGCTTCGGCCGCGGCGGCGACGCCCGCCTTCGGGGTCTGGGACATCCAGACCGACCTCTCGTCAGCGTCGCGGAACGTCTACGGCGACGTGAAGGTGAGGCCAGAACAGGCGCTCGCCGGGAAGGGAACGGCCGTCCGCTGTGCCGCCTGGTGCCGGTTCGGCGCCGGCTGGCTGGCCTTCTCGAAGCGGCCCCACCTCTCGGCCGCCGACGTGGCGTCGGCCGCCTTCGGGTACTCGAAGCACAAGGGCTGGTTCGTCAGGCTGACGCTCCGGCCGGCCGCGGTCGCCCGCTGGCGGGCGTTCGTGCGGACCGTGACGAGCGGTTCGAAGCAGCGCGGCGTGCCGGACGTGCTCGTCGTCGCCGTCGGCGGCCAGATCGCCGCGTCGCCCTTCGCCACGCAGGTCACGAGCGCCGGCGGCGTCGTCACGATCGCCGGCTTCTCACGCGCGAGCGCGAAAGCCCTGCAGAGCGGCTTGAACGGCTAGAACCGGGGCTACGCGGAACAGCCGGAGCCGCAGCCGCCGACCTGGCTCGGATCGGTGTCGTCCGAGACCTGGAAGGAGTGGCCGCAGCCGCAGGACGAGACGGCGTTCGGGTTGTCGATCTTGAACCCGGACTCCTGGATCGTCTCGAGGTAGTCGACGGTGGCGCCCTGGAGATACGGAGCGCTGAACGGGTCGACGACCACCTTCACGCCCTCCTGCTCGAACTCGAAGTCGCCCTCCTGGGCGCCGTGGTCGAAGCCGAGGCCGTACTGGAAACCGGAGCAGCCGCCACCCTCGATCGCGACCCGGAGCACGGAGACGTCGGTCTCCTGCGCCATCAGCTCGCGGATCTTCACCGCCGCTGCCGGGGTGAGCGAGACGACTTCCTCTGTGCGCTCCTGGACTGCCATCGCCCACTCAATGTACCAAGCGCTCCACCCGCTACACCATCCGTAGTTTGTAACACCCGCTGCACGGTGTTTCCCGGGGGTGCCACAACCGCTTCGTGACAGGCAGCAGTTGTGTAACGTCAGCCCTTCCGGATGCTGCGCGACTGGCTTCCTTTCCTGATCTACGGATTCATGGCGCTGGCGATCCCGGCATCCATGATCGCCATGTCGTTCATCTTCGCCCAGCGGCCGGCCCGCCGGACGCGCGCGCGCACCGTCCCGTTCGAGTCCGGCGTCTCGCAGGGGCAGATGAAGCCGCAGCGGTTCACCGTCAGCTTCTACCTGACTGCGATGCTTTTCATCGTCTTCGACATCGAGATCGTGTTCCTGTATCCGCTCGCCGTGCAGCTCAACGCGCTCGGCTGGTTCGGGTTCGTCGAGCTCGCGTTCTTCGTCCTGATCCTGCTCGTCGCCTACGTCTACATCTGGCGGAAGGGCGCGCTCGAGTGGTAGACCGCCTCCGCGACCATGGCCTCCAGTCGGAGCGCCTCCTCTGGCCGACGAAGGGCCCCTCGAAGTTCGAGGAGTCGATGTCCGCCGACGAGCTCGAGCAGTACCTCGGCATCACGACGCTCGAGAAGGCCGTGCGCTGGGCGCAGACGAAGTCGATGTGGCCGGACACCTTCGGGCTCGCCTGCTGCGCGATCGAGATGATGGCGATCGTCTCGAGCCGCTACGACCTCGCGCGCTTCGGCATGGAGGCGTTCCGCTCGTCGCCGCGCCAGGCCGACCTGCTGATCATCTCCGGCCGCGTCGCGCACAAGATGGCGGCGCCGCTGCGCCAGATCTACGACCAGATGCTCGAGCCCAAGTGGGTGATCGCGATGGGCGTCTGCGCGAGCTCCGGCGGGATGTTCAACAACTACACCATCCTGCAGGGCGTCGACCGCATCGTCCCCGTCGACATCTACGTGCCGTTCTGCCCGCCGCGCCCGGAGGCGCTGATGGAAGGGATCATCCGGCTGCACGAGGCGTACCAGGCAGGCATCCCGCCCGCGTACGAGCGGCGCCAGGTGGCGACCTGATGGCGAACGACTGGGGCGACGCGCCCGGCTACGTGTCGCACGAGGAACGGCTCGGCGAGCTGACCGTCACGATCGACGCGGCCCACATCCGCGAGGCGTGCGAGTTCGCGCGCGACGAGCTCGGCTTCAACCTGCTGAGCGACATCGTCGCCGTCGACTACCTCGGCTGGGGCCGTCCCGGCGTCAGCGGCTACATCGGAACCGACAGCGGCCGCGACATCAACTTCCCGATGACGCAGGGCCTGCAGGTGCTGCCGCGGGTGATGCCGAAGCGCTTCGCCGTCAAGTACCACCTGCTGGCGATGCGCGACCGGCCGGCACGCGTGCGGCTGACGACGTGGGTGGAGGACGGCGAGTCGCTCGACAGCGTCGTCCCCGTCTGGCCCGGCGCCGACTTCTTCGAGCGCGAGCAGTTCGATCTGATGGGCATCGTCTTCGACGGCCATCCCAACCTGAAGCGGCTGCTGATGGACGACGACTGGGAAGGGCACCCGCTGCGCAAGGACTACCCGATCGGCGGCGAGCCGGTCCGCTTCTCGGAGGCCGAGTGATGGCGGTCGCGCCGGAGAAGCCGAAGATCTACGAGGGCTCGCGGATCCCGTCACCCGTGCCGACGTCGCTGATCGTCTCGCCCGAGCGGCGGGAGAGCGGCGACATCATGCAGATCAACTTCGGGCCGAACCACCCGTCCACGCACGGCGTGCTCCGCCTGATCGTCGACCTCGACGGCGAGGAGGTCGTCGGGATCGAGGCCGTCATCGGCTACCTGCACACCGGCTTCGAGAAGTCGATGGAGCAGAAGACGTGGTGGAAGGGGATCACGTTCTCGCCGCGCATCGACTACGTCGGCTACCAGTCGAACGAGCTCGTCTACGTGCTCGCCGTCGAGAAGCTGCTCGGCATGGAGATCCCGGAGAAGGCCGTGTGGATGCGCATGCTGCTCGCCGAGCTCAACCGCATCCACTCGCATCTCGTCTTCCTCGGCACGTCGGCGCTCGAGCTGGGTGCGATCTCGATGTTCTGGTACTGCTTCCGCGAGCGCGACATGATCCTCGACCTCTCCGAGATGGTCACGGGTCAGCGCATGCACACGCGCTACTTCCAGGTCGGCGGTCTCGCCGAGGACATCCCCGAAGGCTTCTACGACGAATGCCGCAGCTTCGTCGAGTGGATGCCGAAGGCGCTCGACGACTACCTCGCGCTGCTCGACCGCAACGGCATCTGGCTCGAGCGCACGCGCGGCGTCGGGCGGCTGAGCGCGGACGACGCGATCGCGCTGTCGCAGTCGGGCCCGAACCTGCGCGCCTCCGGCGTCGACTGGGATCTCCGGCGCGACCAGCCGTACCTCGCCTACGACCAGGTCGACTTCCGCGTGCCGGTGTACGAGAACGGCGACGTGTACGACCGCTACCGCGTGCGCATGGACGAGATGCGCGAGTCGGTGCGCATCGTCGACCAGTGCCTCCGCCGCCTCGAGCGCATGCGCGGCCGTCCGTGGATCGCGGACGACCGCAAGGTCGTGCTGCCGCCGCGCGAGGAGCTGCACACGTCGATGGAGTCGCTCATCCACCACTTCAAGCTCGTCACCGAGGGCTTCCGCGGGCCGGAGGGCGAGGTGTTCGTGACGATCGAGTCGCCGCGCGGCGAGCAGGGGTGCTACATCGTCTCGCAGGGCGGGCCGAAGCCGTGGCGCATCCACTTCCGGGCGCCGTCGTTCGCCGCGCTCGAGGCGACCGCGACGTGCGCGAACGGCTCGCTCGTCGCCGACCTGATCGCGATCGTCGGTTCGCTCGACGCCGTCATGGGGGACGTCGACCGGTGAGCACGTACGCCGAGGTCGCGAAGCAGTATCCGGATCCGAAGAGTGCCGTGTTGCCGGCGCTGCGCATCGCGCCG
>JBEQUF010000092.1:0-3100 GCA_040349295.1 Actinomycetota bacterium
GCTTCCGTGCCTCGGACTCGCCGGCGGCCTCCTGCAGGCGCGCGAGCGTCTCCGGGCCGAGGACGCGGAACCGCCACGGTTGCGTCATGTGGTGCGTCGGCGCCAGGCGGGCGACGTCGAGCAGCCCGAGCAGCGTCTCGCGGTCGAGGGCCTCGCCGGCGAACTCCTTGTGCGTGCGGCGTGCGGCCGCCAGCTCGGCGAGGCTCACGCCAGCGTGGCCGTGACCTGCACGTCGACGCCGGCCCGCTTCAGCAGCTGCGAGAAGGGACAGCCCTCGTCGGCCCGCGCGAGCGCGCTCTGGAGCGCGGCGTCGTCGAGGCCGTCGGCGCTCGCCGTCATCTCGACGTGGGAGCCGACGATCTGGTGGCCCTGCCCCTCGACCTCGTCCATGACGATGAGCGTGCGGACGTCGAGCTTCTCGGGCGGCGTCCCCGCCTGGGTCAGCTCGGACGCGAGCGACATCGTGATGCAGCCGCCGTGCGCCGCGGCGAGCAGCTCCTCCGGACTCGTCTTGCCCTCCGCCGCGCCGATCCGCGTCGGCAGCGAGAACGGCAGCTCGGTGAACGCACCGGTGTCGCCGCTGATGTGGCCGACGCCGCGGGCGACGTTGCCCTCCCACGTCACGTGGGCACTCCGTTCGATTCTCGGCACGGTACTCAGTACACCGCCTTCGTTCCGTCGGGGTAGTAGGCCTCTGCCGGCGAGCCGGCGGGGCGGAAGACGCCGAGCACCTGCATCTCACCGGGCCCGGTGTTCTCGAGGCAGTGCACGAGGCCCTTCGGCAGGTGGACGCACGTGCCGGCGCGCAGCGGCGCCGTCTCGCCATCGATGTGCAGCTCGCCCTCGCCCTCGAGCACGTACACGACCTCGTCGTACTTGTGGAAGTGGTCGGGTGCGCGGCCGACCGGGATGTAGCCGACGAACTGCGTCACCGACGTGCACGGCGCCAGCAGGCGGAACATCCGGCCCGCCGTCGCTTGCCCGGCATCGACCTCGTCGACGCCGACGACCGCGTGCGGCGCCTCGTTGGCGAGCGGGTCGCGCACGAGGACCGAGAGGATCTCGAGGCCGTCGGCCTCGAGCACGCGCCACGCGGTGCCGCGACGGACGTACGCCGCGGTGCCGGAAGTCAACCCGGCCCGCTCGCCGCCGATCTCCGCGGCGCCGGTGCCCGCGAGGACGTAGAGCAGCTCGTCGTCGGCGTCGTTCGTGCGCAGGTCGGAGGCGCCGTCGAATCGCAGTACGTCCTGCTCGAACTCCGCACAGCCGCGCTCCTGACCGAACAACGGCGACTCGCCGGATTGCACCGCCCACTTCATCGAGCGCGGAGCGTACAGGTAAGGTCGCCCCCAACCACTGGGCCTGGGATGCGTCTAAAGGCAGGCGTAACCCAAAAGGAGGGTATGGATGTTGAAGCGGTTTGGTTGGATCGCTGCGCTTGCGGCCGCGACTGCACTCGCGGTCGTGTCGGCGGCGGTCGCACGCCCCGCACACGTCTCGACCGTTGCGGCGAGTAGCGCGTGCAAGACCGGCGTCTCGATCGGCATGCTCGTCCCGGTCACCGGGCCGGCGGCGTCGATCGGCGGCGACCAGCTCCACTGGGCGCAGTTCTATGCGACGCAGTGGAACAAGGTGAAGGGCCACGTCAAGATCAAGATCGTCCAGGGCGACACGCAGCTCGACCCGTCGAAGGCATCGACGGTCGCGCAGTCGTTCGCCTCGAACGCGTCGATCATGGGCGTCATCGGTCCGGCCGGCTCCGACGAGGTGCAGGCGGCGGCTCCGATCCTGAAGAAGGCGGGCCTCGCCTTCGCGTCGGGCTCGGCGACCCGCGTGTCGCTGACGAACGGCGCGTACAAGGGCTACTTCTTCCGTGACGTCCCGAACGACGGCGTGCAGGGCCCGACGGCGGCGTCGTACATGGAGACGAAGCTCGGCGTGAAGTCGGGCGACTCGGTCATGATCGTCGACGACCAGGAGTCGTACTCGACCGGCCTCGCCGACATCGTCGGCCAGGCGCTCACTGCCAAGGGCGTCAAGGTCGACCGCGAGTCGATCAGCCAGAAGGACACGGACTTCTCGTCGCTCGTCGCCAAGGTGACGTCGTCGACGAAGGTCGTGTACCTGCCGTTCCAGCTCGCGTCGCAGGCGCAGCTGTTCACGCAGCAGCTGAAGGCGCAGGGCAAGTCGGCCATCACGTTCGGCTCGGACGGCACGTTCGACTCGTCGAAGTTCAACACGAGCGGCAGCTACATCTCGTTCTTCGCCCCGGACGTGACGACGATCAAGGCGGATGCCGCAGTCGTCGCCGCGTTCCACAAGCAGTTCCCGGGCGCGACGAGCCCGTTCGGCGCTCCGAACTACGTGCTCGCGCAGATGTACGCGAGCGCGGTCACGACGGCGTGCAAGGACGGCAAGATCAGCCGGGCCGAGGTCCGCAAGGACTTCGCGAAGGTGTCGCTCCCGAGCACGATCCTGGGGACGCCGATCAAGTTCACCGCAGGCGGTGACCTGGCCGGCGCCAAGTTCCACATCTTCAAGATCGTCGACGGGAAGTACGAGACGGTCCAGTAGGTCTGCAGCACGGACGGGGGCGCGGTCGAGGTTGTGGCCGCGCCCCCGTTTCTGTATCTAGAGAGACCCCCGCATGAACTGGAACCTCTTCGTGACCGAGCTGGTCGCCGGCATCACGCACGGCGCCGTCTACGCGCTGATCGCGCTCGGCTACAGCATGGTCTACGGGATCCTCAAGCTCCTGAACTTCGCGCACGGCGACATCTACATGGTCGGCGCGTTCATCGGCTACGGGATCATCACCGTCTTCGGCGGGCCGCTCGCGCTCTCGGTGAACGTCGTCCTCCTGATCGCGATCATGCTCGTCTGCGCGATGCTCGGCGGCGGCGTCCTCGGCGTCATGATCGAGCGCTTCGCGTATCGGCGGTTGCGCAGCGCGCCGCGAATCGCGCCGCTGATCACGGCTCTCGGCGTGTCGTTCTTCCTCGAGAACGCCGCCCAGCTCATCCTCGGCGCGCAGTTCCAGAGCTACAACACGTTCAGCTGGACGAACTCCCCGATCGCCCTCAAGGGCTTCACGCTGCCT